>JAFZET010000382.1 GCA_017560565.1 Clostridia bacterium
ATGTTCATGAAGTGCGGAACCTGTATTTCGGCAGCCAGACGCCCCGGTGTGATCCCGAATTTTTCGGCAAGGGCGACATGGTCGGCAGTCGGTTCAGTTTTTGCACCCAGACGGCTGACAAGCTCTTCTTTGCTGCATCCGTATGGCATGGTATCTCCGCCCATATTCCTGGAAGAAAACGACATTCTCTCAGTTCTGTGTGAAAATACAGGAAGTAAATGATATCGTCGGAAAAGCCGGAAGCGCTCTGCAGGAGAAATTCTGCCCAGGGCACCCGGGTACAGGGTTTCGTCATAGCAGAATTCGATCAGCTCGAGATATTCCTTCTGCAAAGCTGTCAGATAAGAATAGTATACATTCAATTTCTCAATAGGATTTTTCGGACTGTCAAACAACGGAGGACAGATTGCGGAATACAGCGAAGCATATCACGATATATTGCAGCTCAACATCTTCGAACACCTGCTCAAGCAAATCATATTCTTTCTATCATCCAAGAAAGAATGCCGCAGATATTGGATATGACAAACCAAATGATCAATAATAATCCTATTCCCAAAGCACAATTAAATGCTTCTGATGAGCAGGATTCATTTCCAGTCAAAGTTTCGATAGATCGTGAAAATAAAACTATTTATACCGAAACAGTTATAGGGAAAAGTATGTATCTATATTCACTGCGCCATTTACTGAATACTACTGTAAAAGTGATGTACAATTATACCTGGCATGTTATTAATGCTGCCGATGGTGTAACTTTTCCCACGACAGATGATCCTGTTATATGCTTAAATTATCGTTCTGCAGATGATTATGATTTTCACGGAGGATGGGGATTACCGCATGGAAATATTATATTTCCTATCTCCCCTCACAAATTATTATTTACTGAAATAGGTACAGATTGTGACACTAAAAAAATAGATAGATCACTCGAATGGAGCTTGTTTTTTAGAAAAATTATCATTGAGCATTCTTTCAGATTTATATATGATATTGAACCTAAATCAGATGTATTTACCATAAATCCGAGGGTTGTTGATAAAGAATTATACAAAGAAGAACAGCGAAAATTGGCAAGTTGGCATGATGAACATATCAAAGCCGAACGATATTTATTTAATGGATCTGCAGATCAACTTTAATTATGATTCTGCATTGTATAATTTCAATTATATTGTTTTAATGCAGAATCTGTTCTGCCTGAGAACACTGAATAAACGCTGAAATTCAGTGTTTATTCAGCATTAATTCAGTGTTGACATCATCCATCTCACCCCGCAAACATTTTTTGTACCCAATTCTGCATTGCATCATGAATTCACAGGTAATCTATGCTATAACAGTCGTTTGATTGAATCCAACGTACAATCCAACAGACAATTTGTACGTTGATTGTACGTTAACCTTCTGTCTTAACCCGCAAACATTTCTGTACCAAATCCTGTTCGGCATCTTGAATTTCACAGCAGTCTATGCTATAATACTACCGTACCCGGCTGATACGACTGTGATACTTCAAACGGAAACACGTTATGGACATACGAGAAATGACCGTTGTTTCCGGGAATTTCACGGCGGAAGAGCAGCCGGAACATACCATAAACTTTGAACTTAAGCGAGTGGGAATAATCCCAAAACTCAAAAAAGCCTTATAAATCAAGGGTTTTTGAGGTTTCGAGGTAGTGAAAAATGGCGTTTGACGTAAGTCTGACGTAAATTACCTTGAAATAGCGGCATTTATAGTATAATGCTCTGCTGAAAACAAAACAAAGACAACGAACCCACAGCAGAATCTTCTTGCTGTGGGTTCTCATTTTTTATGATATAATGAGTTCGATAAACTTGAATTTGTAGAGGTAGTTAATTATGGCCGATAAGAAAGAACTTTTAAAGTTAGAACACATTCAGAAATGGTATGATTGTGGTGAGAATGCAACAAAGGCAATAGAAGACATTAGCTTTTCTATACAGGAAGGCGAGTTTGTCGGAATTATGGGGGCATCAGGTTCTGGCAAGACAACTATGCTAAATTGTATATCTACTATAGATACAGTAAGTGATGGTAGTATTTATTTGGAGGGCTTGGATGTCACAGCAATCAATGAAAAAGATATTGCTTCGTTTAGACGCGAAAATCTCGGTTTTATTTTTCAGGATTTCAATTTGCTTGACACTTTGACAGTATTCGAAAATATTGCCCTGGCACTCACGATTAATCGAGTTCCTGTGAAGCAGGTTGATGCATTGGTACAGAAGATGGCTGAAAAACTTAATATAACTGATATTTTAGAAAAATACCCATATCAGATTTCTGGTGGGCAGAAACAACGTTGTGCATGTGCCAGAGCTCTTATTAACAATCCTAAGTTAATTTTGGCGGATGAACCTACTGGAGCACTGGATAGTCATTCTGCAAAAATATTGCTCTCAACTATTCGGCGTATTAACGTAGAATTCGGTACAACGATTCTGATGGTAACCCATGATGCATATTCTGCTAGTTATGCTAGTCGAATTCTGTTTTTAAGAGATGGAGCTATTTTTGCGGAAATTCAAAAAGAGAATGATACGCAACAGGTTTTCTTTGATAAGATATTGAACGTTCTTACAGCTATGGGAGGAGATGCTTGTGATGTATCTTAAATTGGCATTGAGGAATATAAAACGTTCGGCAAAAGATTATGTGATTTACTTTGTTACAATTATCCTAATAGTCATGCTGATGTATTCATTTTTGGCACTGGGATTTTCTGATGATATTATTTCAATGTCAGAAAATATGTCAATGCTAACAACTGGAATGACCGTATTTTCTGTTATTGTTTCATTGATTTCTTCTTATATTGTTAGTTATGCTGTTCAATTTATGCTCAGACAACGAAAGAAAGAATTTGCAATTTACGAATTACTCGGAATGGAAGTTGGCACAATTCAAAAATTGTTTTTCATCGAGAATAGTGTTATAGGTGTTTTGGCATTTGGTATAGGCATTATCTTAGGAACTGGAATTGTTGGAATACTAGCAGGTGTTGTTAAGAGCATATTCCAGGTGCCACATACGTATCAGATTTTGTTCTCTTCCGAGGCTTTTGTGCTATGTGTTATATTTTTTGTATGTATGTATGGAGCTGGAATTGTTCGTGCAGTTCGTATTATTAAGCGTGAAAAAATAGTAGATTTACTATATGACAGTCGAAAAAATGAAATGTTTTCTAAGGAGATAAGTACTAGAGTACAATTTGTACATGTAATTTTTGGCGTATTAGCAATTGTTGTTGGAATATTTTTGATAGGGGAAGGAATGTCTCAGCAGTCAAATGCAACATGGATATACCTAGTTGCCTCCGTTATATTATTGCTAGTAGGGCTATATGATATTTACCGCATATTTCCAATCATGATGATTAAATTTGTGAAGAAAAATGCGAAGATGAAATATACGGAGTGTAACTTGTTTTTCTTGGGACAGATGGGGCATCGAATTCAATCAAGTGGACGCATGATGGCAATTACGGCAATCTTGTTTACGCTATCTCTTTCAACAATGTTTGTAGGATTGCTTCTGGGAGCTGGATATAAAGCCAATATGAAGGTTTATTATCCTTACGATGTGGGTGTGGCAATCGATGCACCATTCACAAAAGATAGCTTGAAGAGTTTAATATCTTTTGTGGATTCAAAATGTCCTGTTCAGGATGATAATATTTATTATCTTTATGATGTGGATGAATATTCAATTGATGCCCTCGCCTTGTCTGATTATAATAAATTACGTTCCATGTTAGGTTTTGAAAAAGTAGAAATGTCCGATGATGAATACCTAGTTCATTGCGACACATGGAATTACACAAGAGAAATAGAAATGGCAATGAAATCACAGCATGAGATTACCGTTACAGGAGTTGAACTTTACAATCCACAGAGTAAGATTTACCAAGAAGCAATGGAGCAATTTCAGATGGCAGGAACAAATGGATATGTGCTTGTGCTTCCTGATCATATTACCAGTAATCTTCCAGCAAATAAGATTCGCCTTGTCTTAAAGTTAGAAAACGAGGGTATTGCGGAACTACGCTCTGAAATTCGTAGATATCTTAATTCAGGAGAATGGGTTGCAGAGATTCAAGAAGGTGAAGAATTACCAGAACAAGTAACCATAGGTGTGACAGTACAAGCATGGGGAGTGAGTAATTCTCTTACTGGTTTTACGTCAATATCATTCTGTAGTCTTTACATGAGCATTGCATTTATATTACTTTCCTGTACGATACTGGCTTTTGAACAGTTATCAACTCTTGATAAAAATCGTCGAAGCTATCAAACTATAGACAGGATTGGTGTATCAAGAACGATGCAGAGAAAACTGATTCATCTTGAGCTGGCAACTTTTTTCTTTATCCCATTTGTCTTACCAGCCATTGTAATATTCATTCTAATGCTAAGTGCACAAAGTTTGTATAGTTCCTATATTATGCAAGAAAATATTATTTTATTATATGGGTTTGTCACAATAGCAATTTTTGTAGTGATTTATTATTTATATTATGTGACGACGTGTTTTTTGTATAGAAGAAACATTATACGGTAAATTTCAATAGGAAAACAGAGTGTCAAATTCCAATTTATCTAATTGTTTAATATGGTATTTGTCAATATTTTTTCTCAGGAGATCACAGAATCCGATGCTTTGTCCGTGCGATGATATGATCCTGCAGAGGCTTGGCGATCAGGGAGAACCGCTGGCTGAATCCGGATACCCGTACGGCCAGATTCTGGTGGCATTCCGGATGCTTCTGGGCATCGATCAGGGTTTCCGCATCGATGATATTGAACTGTACATTGGAAAGACCCATTTCCGCAGCGGTCAGCATGGAGTCGGTCAGAAGCGGCAGGTTCCGTGCAGTGAACAGTGCGGGATCGATTTCCACAATGGCGGAGGTGGTACCGGGGGTACGTCTGGTGGGCAGGCGGCACAGAGAATGGAGCAGGGCTGTGAACCCATTGAAATCCCGTCCCTGCATGGGAGACATACTGTAGGCCATGATCTCCCCTTTTCTCCGTCCGTCCGGCGTAGCTGCGGTACTGGCCCCGAAATCGATCATCCACAAATAGGTGAAGGGCTGGGCATGGATGGAGATATCGTACTTTTTCTCCATGGCTTCGATGCAGTCGCAGGCAAAGGAAATGATATCCGCTGCCAGTTCGTCTACTTTATCCATACCGTTGCCGTATTTGGGAACCCGGTTCACCCATTCCAGCCGCTGTGCTTCATCGGGGAAATTTTCCTCCAGTACTTTTTTCATTTCCGTCAGAGTCAGAGCTTTGTTCTGGTAAACATATTCCTTGATGACCATCAAGGAATCCGCCAGATTTGGTACGCCCATAAGCATCATCTGGTAGGTATCATACCGGCATCCCCCATCGTTGAAGTCCCGTCCGGATTCCAGACAGCCTTCGGACAGCATGGACTTCACAGGCTTGGGAGTGTATTTCCCATAAGGTCTGGAACGGGAAAGCATTACAGTGGTGCGCTCAATGATATGGGCGATCTGTGCCTTAACCGCATCATAGAACGCCGGGAAGGTTTTCAGTTTTTCCGGATCTCCCGTGTCGATCCCGGGCATCAGTTCCGGCTTCATCAGGCTGTGTCCGCCGCCGAAAACGTATTCCAGACATTTCAGCAGGTTGCATCGGGAGGTCACTGCATGAGGATTGTGACATCCGGGGATCACCGTTTCCACGCAGCCGATCTGGGTATAGTCGCAGGCATCTTCATGGGAAATTCCTGCCGCTTCCAGTGCAGGGATCATCACATCATCATTGAAGAAGAAAGGAACCCCTTTCTGCACATGACCCACCACTTCCAGTGCTCTCTGCAGAAAGGCTTTGTCCGTGGCAGCGCTGTACCGTACCGACAGACAGCGGATAAAGTCCAGCTGTTCCGTGGCATCCAGCATCAGGAAAGACAGATCGTTGACTGCGCTGGCTCCGTCAGGATGGGTGCCGCCTACTGCTGACTGCTGGACATCATAATTCCGGTACAGCTTGATCCAGAGGCAGCAGACCAGCTCAAAGGCTTCTTCTTTCGTCAGCACGCCGGTTTCCATATCGTGTTTATAGAATGGATACAGGATCTGATCCAGCCGTCCTACGGAGTTGGCGTTGATATTGTCTTCAAAGGTATTGAGAATATGGGAGAACCAGACTGCCTGTACTGCCTGCCGGAAGGTCTTCGGCGGATGGACGCTGATCCACCGGCAGTCTGCGGCGATCTGTTCCAGTTCCGCTTTCCGGGCGGTGTCGTTTTCTTCTGCAGCCAGTGCAGCGGCTTCTTCCCCATACCGGGTCATGAACACCCCGAAAGCCCGGCAGACTGCTTCACAGGCATCGTACAAAGGCAGGTTTCCGTTTGCTTCTCTGTATTTTGCAATTTTACAAAGCAGTCCTTCCACCCCCAGGGTCAGCACCATATTGTAGCCGATGACGGAGTGGTTGTCGGAAATGATATGCCCGCAGGCGGCAAAATCGTCCAGCAAAGCTTTGTCTTCCGGGGTTTCCCAGTTGGCGTACAGACCCCATACGGGAACGGCGTGCTCCTGGTGCGGAACGCCGAGACGGGAGGACGCTTTGCCCCGGTTGGCAATGAACCATTCCATCTCTTCCGGCGTCAGCATGGAGGTAGGCTGCCACTGCCGGAGGGCATCTTCCCCATGCCATGAATATTCCTTTCCGCCTTCGGAGAAGTTATATCCCACGATCAGCTCCCCGGGAAAGATGCGGGGGCGGATGTTTTCCAGCACGGAACAAAGCCCTGCGCCGATGCATTCCATCCGTCCGGCGTCGTCGGTACAGGTGAGGACGCCTTTATAGAACCAGTAGTCCCGCTGGGCGAAGATCAGATCGCTGTATTGGTTGGTGATAGCCGCTTCCCGGAGCATCACCGCTCTGTCAGAAATAGGATACATACGTTTCCGCCTTTCTTCATATTGCTGCTGGTACTGTAAATATTCTTTCTTATAATTCTGCGGGTAGCATCCGTATTCTTTCAGAAATGCTTTGTTGAACCCGCTTACGGTATCGTAACCAAACCGGCTCGCCACACGGATCACCTTTTCCCCTTCCGCCAGAGCCTGCGCTGAAAGCTGGATCCGTATTCTGCGGATATATTCCGTGACAGGTATATGCATTTCCTCATGAAAACGCCGACAAAGATGCCATTTGGAATATCCGAAAATTTCCGAAATGGTATCCAGTGTCAGTTTATCTTCAATGTGTTCACGGATGTATTGCAGGACAGCGTACATATTGATTTTGTTACCTTACTTGATTTGGTACTTCTATTATACAGAAATCCACAGAAAAAATCCACTCCAATCTTGCGTATTTTGTGGAATCGGATAAAAATATGAGAAGATCCCCGCAATTCTTTGCCTGCTTTCTCCATAAAAAAATACTTCCTTTCAGATGCTGCCCATGATTTGAGCTTCGTCTGATCGGAAGTATTTATTCTTTTACGCCTGCAAAAGAGCCCTTGTGAACCGGCACCTGCACAGGCATCGGAAGATATGTTTTAACACGCTGTCATTTCTTCGTCATTCCTGTTTATATGTCCGGATATCCAGAACGCCTTCCTGCTTCGCCACAATGGCACTGACAGCCACATCGCCAAGACAGTTGCTCATACAGTGCAGCATTCCAATGAGAGGATCGATCCCCATCACCAGGGCAACTGCTTCCATGGGCACATTCAGCTGAGCCAGCAGGACAGACAGACAAACCAGCCCCGAACCGGGGATCCCCGGCGCACCCACCGACAGTACGATGGTGGAAATCAGAACCGACATAAGCCCTGCAGCAGGGATCTCCACTCCGCAGATCCTTGCCAATGCCAAGGCAAAGACCGTGAGGTAAACACAGGTTCCGTCCATATTGATGGTAGCACCCAAAGGCAGCGACAATGCATACACTTTGGACGATATCCCCAGTTTTTTGCTGGCCTCAATATTGATCGGAAGCGCCGCATTGCTGGAAGCCACACTGAACACCTGTATCATGGCAGGTGCATATTTTTTGCAGAACGGAATGGGATTCAGTCTCCCAAACAGCAGCATCAGCAGGCAGTACATCACCATCATCCCCATAAGAGCGACGACAAATACGCCAAAGATCCCCAGCACAGAAACCAGCGCACCCGCTCCCGTCTGCAGCATCATATACAGGATACTGCAGAATGCTGCCAGAGGCATAAGCTTTACGATCAGCACAGTGATCTTCAGGAACAGTTCGTTGCAGGCAGTGAACAGATCGCTCAGAATACGGGAGTATTTCCCGATCATTCCCACTGCAGTACCGCAAAGAACCGCCAGGAAGATCAGCTGCAGCATATCCGCTTCCAGGAAGGGTTTAACGAAATTCCCGGGGACAATGTTCACGATCATGTTTACAAAAGAAATCTCCACTTCCTGTGCGGTTTCCGTTACCTCAGCCGATGCAGCAATAAAGGAACCGAATTCACCGGGCTGGAACAGATAGAAAACACCGGTGCCTACAGCCGTGGCCAGAAGGGTCGTACATAAATACAAGGCAACCGTTCTTCCGCCGATCCGACCCATTTCCGCAAAATCAGAAAACTGGCTGATGCAGGACACAATGGAAAAGAACACCACAGGTGCAACCACCATTTTAAGCGCATTCATAAACATGGTCTTGATGGGCGAAAGAACCACGCTGCAGAGCATGGTATTGACAGATTCCGGTACGGCGGCATTGAGTATCATGCCGACCAGCACAGCAAGCACCATTGCGCCCAGTGTTGTATACAGCATAGCATGTCTGGAACGCTGAACACTGATCCGCACCGTATTCATACTGCCCCGATGGCGGTATTTCAGATCGTCCACAAAGGACTTCAGTATCGTGTTTCTTATGGCACGTTCTGCATCGGGACCAACATCCTCAACATCTGCGGTTACGCCGAGAGACAGGCTCTTTTCAAAGGAAAACTCCCTGCCCGGAACCGCTATCTCGATGGAAATCTCATCCAGCACACGCCGTACGGAAATATGCATGGAATCCGCATTTTCAGAATATTCCAGAAGCGCATTCATAACTTCTTCCGCAGCCAGCATACTTTTTGTGATCTCTTTCCGCTTCAATCCGTATTCTGTAAGCTGTGTTTCGATGATATCCAGCCCCTTGCTCAATCCGGTTTTATCCGGCGGAAGACAGCATCGCATATCAAATCCTCTCTTTTTTGTTTTATCGCATGCGTTCTGTACTGCTTTTCGGTCATCCGGCAGCAGATCCGCAAAAGTGCCGGCAGATTTTTTGCCGTTATTTCAGCTTCTTTATCATTCTCAGAATGTTTTGTCCGTCTTTATATTCATAGGAAATATCGTCCATGGTTTTTTTCACCATATAGATGCCCAGACCGCCGATTTCTCTTTCATCCGCAGACAGTGTCGTGTCGGGATCGGCTTTTGCCAGCGGATCGTAAGGCACACCGTTGTCCATGAAAGTGATCATCACGCTCTCCGGATCTTCCAAAGCCTCCACCCGCACCGTGGCCTGACCGGTTTCCGTACCGTAAGCATAGTGTGCGATGTTGCTGAAGATCTCGTCGATGGCAATGGCGATCTGCATCTGTGCTTTCATGGGGCAATCGATCGCTTCCAGCTGTTCATTCACAAAGTCTGTAACGGTCTCAATGTTCTCGATCGCTGCGGCAATGGTCAATTCCTTCATAGAGTTTCCTCCGTTTCTGCCTGATTGCTGCGATTTTGGGGAAAGTTACCGGATTTGCATCAGAAGGTCAGAGTATCCACCTGTTCCAGCAGCTCTGCCAGACGTTTTTTGTAATGGGCAATACACTTCTGACCCTGTTCGGTATCCGCCTCTCTGCGAATGGTGCGGCGCAGCAGACGCATATAACCGATCACCATCGCTTTTTTCGCAACAGACTGGATATACGCTTCATCCTCGGAATTCAGGTACAGAGGCAGCAGCTTTTTCCAGACCGCTCTGGCAGTTTCCGCATCCAGCTTCAAAAACCGCTTGACCACCTCAGGATCCAGTTCACTGAACCCTACATAAGCATTGAATGTGGAAGCCAGCTCAAACACAGGATGCCCCACACACAGGGTGTCCATATCGATCATCAGCGGCTCCCCGTTCTGGATCATTACATTGTTGCTGTGATAATCACCGTGGAGCATATAGGGATGTTCGGGAATTGCCTGAATCAGTGCATACAGCTTTTCCTGCTGCTCCTGAGGAATATGCCCCTTCAGGAAATTCGCCCAGTCCAAAGCCACTTCCTTCATGCTGGGCAGATCCCCGGGAGTCACGGCAGTACCGTGGATCTGCTTCATAATGTCGGTAAAGATCCCAATATACTGATCCATATTCTCCGGATCTGCCAGAATCAGTTTGGTGATGGATTTTGCGTTGAGCAGTTCAAATACCGTACCGAACTGATCGCCCACACGCACAACATCGTAAGGGATCGCCGTGGGAATCCCCAGTACGAAAGCCTTCCGGGAGATTTCCCGTTCACGCTGCATTTCAGCCAGTGCATCGCTGTTCCGGTAAACCTTTACGATGGTATCGGGATCCAGACGATATACGATGCCGTTGGAACCCTGACCGATGATCTCACAGCCCTCGATGCTTACCTTGCGGAATGCCTTTTCCACAGACATCATTTCGGAGAAGCCCGTCATTTCCAGAACATCGTACACTTCAACGCTGACATTCACCATTCTGAGCGTATGACCTGCCTTCATCAGCCGCAGGAGCACACGCAGACCTGCACTGGATATGTAGAGGAGGTTATCGGCATCCAGCACCAGTTCGTCAAAGCTTTCCCCCACCAGCAGCTCCTGTATTGCCGCTTCTACCTCCGAAGCGTTGGCAGAACTGATATTACCTTCCAGTGCGATGGCAAAACTGCCGTTATACGTACTTTTTTTTACCTGTTCCATTTTTCGATCCTTTCTTTATTCAAAAACTTCAGCAATGATCCTGTCAAATTCCTTCCAAACCTCATAACCGGAAAGCTCCCGGGTTGCTTCTGCTATGGCACGGTAGTACCAGTGGTGCATTTCCGGGTCAGTCTGATTGAACTGCTGCCAGAATGCTTCTCCCTGCTCCTTCAGACCATGGGATATGGAACGCAGATTGGACAGTTTATCCCCCAGACAAAGCATTTTGATGCCGATATCGTTGACAGCTTCCAGCATCTCCACAGTTTCCTTTTTTCGCATCTGCCAGGTAAGAGCAGCAGGCAGATGGGCACGTTTATCCTCAGTATCCGATGCGATCAGATCTGCGACCCGCTGTCCGAATTTCTCCCGGATCTCTCCGATGGTCACAGCGGTATCCTCTACCACATCGTGCAGCACTGCGGCAGCCAGCAGATCCTGATCCTGGGTCATACTTCCGACGATAACAGCCGCCTCCATTGGATGCAGTATATACGGCTGTCTGCCGACCTTACGAAGCATTCCTTCATGGGCACGGACAGCAAAAAGAATTGCCTCCTCAAAAACAGTCAACCTGTTCCCTCCTTTCAAAATTGTGTTCAGCCGATCTTCAGCCTTATATATCTTTCAGAATTTTTTGAATCGTCAGAATATTCATCCCGTCTTTGTATGCATAGGCAATATGATCCATGGTTTTTTTCACCATATAGATGCCGAGCCCGCCGATTTCTCTTTCATCCGCAGACAGTGTTGTATCGGGATCGGCTTTTGCCAGCGGATCGTAAGGCACACCGTTGTCCATGAAAGTGATCATCACGCTCTCCGGATCTTCCAAAGCCTCCACCCGCACCGTAGCCTGACCGGTTTCCGTACCGTAGGCATAGTGTGCGATGTTGCTGAAGATCTCGTCGATGGCAATGGCGATCTGCATCTGTGCTTTCATGGGGCAATCGATCGCTTCCAGCTGTTCATTCACAAAATCGGTAACCGTATCGATGTTTTCAACCGCTGCGGCAATGGTCAGCTCTTTCACCGGTCATCCTCCTTTGGTTCCATCCTGGCTTTATATTCAAGACAAAGCATGGTAATATCGTCAAACTGCGGTGCTTCTCCCACGAATGCATCCACATCTGCCTTGACGGCGGGAAGGATCCCACTCGGCGTCTGATTCTTAACCTGATTGAGAATTGCTGTCAGTCTTTCCATTCCATACAACTCATTATGACTGTTTGTCGCTTCGGTTACACCATCGGTATACTGGAAAATTTTGTCACCGGGTTCCAGTGTCATGGAGCCGGCACGGTAACGCATATTTTCCATCCCCGCAAGGACAAATGCGGCACGGATCTTATACGGTTCAAAATCTCCGCCTGCCTTGCAGATAAAGGGCATCTCATGTCCTGCGTTGACATAAACGAACTCGCCTGTTACCAGATCCAGTACCCCCTCAAAAGCCGTGATAAAGAGTTCTTCGCTGTTGGACTCGCAGAGGAGATTGTTTACCTCGGTAAATACCGTACCAAGATCACTGCCGGGGGTGGTATGGTCTTTGATCAGGGTCTTACCGATGACCATAAACAGTGCTGCGGGAACACCCTTGCCGGAAACGTCTGCCATAACGATCGCAAGGTGCCGGTCATCTACCATAAAGAAGTCGTAGAAGTCGCCGCCTACCTCTTTTGCCGGATTCATGGTAGCGTAGATGTCTATTTCATTTCTTTCGGGGAACGCCGGGAAAATACAGGGAAGCATGGATGCCTGAATATGTCTGGCAATGTCCAGCTCAGCGCCGATTCTTTCTTTTTCTGCGGTAACATTTCCCAGATCCTCAATGTACTGGTTGATGTCCCTTTCCATCCGTTTGATGGACTCGGAAAGATTCTGGATTTCGTCGGAGGTGCGGATATCCAGCTGGGAAATGGCAGATACTTCCCCGTCGGCTTTCTGGTCGGAAACAAAGGAGGCAGCTGCAAAGGACAGGCTGTTGATGGGTCTGACCACGATCCGGTTGATGATCCACATGAGCAGCAGTGCCAGAACAAGCGTGGCGATCACCATGATCAGCAGAATGTTTTCCAGAAATGCTTCTCTGTCCGCCATAACCTCATCCATGGAGACATCGATCATGGCATAGGCGATCACAGAGCCGTCAGTCCCGTACACGGGCGCACCGGCGGAACACAGCCAACCGTATTCACTGTTGCTGATATAGGCGGGAAAACCAATGGTGGGATCCTCAAATACGGCATAATTGCCTTCGTAAATGATATCCCATGTACCCATCGGACAGGCATATTCCGAAGCGTCGATATCGATCAGATATACACCAGTTTTTGTATCCGGATCCAGAACGAAAAGATACAGATACAGCACATCTCCGTTGTTGCTCTTGATGCTGTCCAGTGCCTTATACAGCACAGAATAATACGCATCCCCGGTAATGTCATCATACCGGGCATAGTATGCCGCCAGTTCCTCGTCTGTTTCCGGTTCCTGCATGGGGTCTGCACGATAGATCTGCATCATCTGCTCTGCATACTGTGCTACTGCATCCGGATCTGCCAGAGCAGCTGCGGTTTTTGCCAGATCCATCGCAGTGGTACGGTACCGGTTGTCCATGGTTGTAGCGTACACCCGGTAGCTGATGAAAATCGCCGTACCGGACAGCACCAATGCGATCATCAATACAATTAAAATAGATTTAATTTTCAGAGAAAACTTCGGTTTCATAAAGCAGATCCTCCATTATGTATCTTCATATTTTAATGTACAAGGTGTTGAATCCCTGATAATTTCGGTAAAAGAATGTGGTTACTTTCTTTTTGATAATGGACATTCCCAGAGAATCCAGGGCGGTATTGGCAATCTTGCCATCGGCGGAAGCAATAGAAAATACATTGAATTTCACTGCATTGTCACGGATAAACAGCTCAAAGCTGCCATCCCTGCACGCAACAGCGGTGATCTGGATCAGCCCCTCTTCCGGCTTTGTAAAAACCTTCTCCGTCAGAGCAAGACAAACCTCCTCCACTGCCATCATCACATAGTAGCTTTGGGTCGGCATGGCGTCATGTTCATCACAGAATACCTGCAGGGCTTCGGTCAGGCTGCTGACCTCTTCACTGCTGCCGGAGATGATGCGGGTATGCACAGGTTCTTCCTGTTCAGCCGTCCTGCGGGGACAAAGCCGCCGCCAGACAAGGAATACAGCCAGGGAAAGGATCTCCGTAAGCGGGAACAGCCACCAGAACAGCCGAATGTCCACCAGAGCAAAGAGGAACGTACACGGAAGCAGAATCACCGCCCCCCGCATTGTGGCAAGGAAAAGAGCACTGCGCTCGTCTTCCTGTGCCTGATAATAACTCTCCCGCAGGACAGAGGTCCCGCCGAAAATCAGACCAATACAATAGATCCGCAGAGCCCGATCGGCCAGCTGGGTCAATGCTTCCCCTTCCAGTCCGAAGAGCGTGCATACCGCACCGGGGAACAGACTGACCACAAGGCACAGCGCAATGCCCGCAATATTGCCGCAGAACAGCACCAGCCGCCCTACACGCTGAATGCCCGCCCGGTTGCGCTCGCCGCAGAACGTACTGATCAGCGGCTGACCGGCCTTTGCGGCACCCTCATACAGATACATCACAAGGAAGGACACATTCTGCAGAACATCAAATACGGCAACGCCATCCTCGCCGATTCCGCGCATCAGGATATTGTTCACCATCAGGAAGAAAACCATCTGATAGGAATACTGAACAGATGTGGAAACGCCCACACGGAAACAGCCGAACACTTCCTTTACCCTCGGAACCACGGCTTTATAGGACAGCGTATTGGCGCGCCGACCGAACAGACCCGGCAGGTACAAACACAGTGCCACCGCCTGCCCGATAATCGTGGACCATGCTGCCCCTGCAACCCCCATCCGCAGACCGAGAACCAGCACCAGATTCAATACCAGATCGCATATATTGCCCATCGCAAACCCGAAAGAGGCCAGTTTCTGGTTATCGTCGTTGCGAAGGTAATAATTCAGTACATAGGAGACAAAAAACAAGGGCATACCGGTCAGAATCATGCGCACGTATGTGCTGCTGGCCTGATAGATCTCGCCATCGGCCGGGTCAGTTCCCAGAACCAGCATAAGCGGCTCCAGAAACAGGTTGCCCACCAGAGCAAGGAGAACCCCCAGCACCAATGTCCCCTGCAGAACCTGAGAAAAACTCTCTTTTGCCTTATCACTTTGCCCGCTGCCCAGCAGTTTTGAAAAATGTACGGAGCCGCCTGCGCCCAGACCATGCATGAAGAGGTTTATGACCATAAAGATCGGCAGGGCCAGACTGACAGCAGCAAGCCCGGTTGCACCCATACTCTGACCCATGACAAGGGCATCCGCCATATCGCCCAAAGCAAGACTGAACCCGGCAATCCACTCCAGGGGCAGAGCACGGAAAAAACTCTGATCCGTAAAGCGATTGCTTAAATTTGCTGTGCTGTATCTTCTCATCGGCTTACTCCTTCAAACATTTCTATAAGACCTATGGGACGCATACCTTGCTTCAGGCACCGCAGACCTTCCAGACCAAGGTCTTCTTCTGCGTTGATCAGCCTGACCGTTTGGGGAAGGCGCATAAACAACTGATGCCGCGCATAGACGGCAATGTTCGGATCCTTCAGTACCTGATGGCAGAGACAGATATCATATATCTGCTCCGAGATCCGATAGCCTGCTGTAATGGCAGCAGGGTTTCCGTTGATATACACAATTACACCGTTCATGCCCAGCTTGTCCCAGTACTCCAGAATCATCTGCTCGGCACTGACGGAGCAATAACCGTCAGTTTCCGTACGGCTCTCCCGGACATGCTCCAGAACAACAGCAGCCGCATCCAGATTGCCCACTGTGATCTCATACGTCTCCGGTTCATATTTTTGCTGCAGGCGGTTCAGGGAATTGCGGTGATGCCGGAAATCCTTCCCCTGCAAAAGGATCTGTGCCTCTCTGTCATACAGATATTCATCGTCCTCCGGCGCAGCTTTTACCGTAAAGCAGCGTGGAAATTCCCTCTCCAGCAGCTCCACATCTTCCCTTCGCATATAGCAAAGCATCAGGGGTTCTGTACCGGCAGCCATCTGCTGACGCAGGAAACCGACAACCGCTTCTTCCTTACCGCAGGGAAAAAACCAGCAGTTCTCTCCCCGCCTTCCGCACTTCACAGCAAACATATCCGATGTCAGATATAACTGCAGTTCCATTTCCCTTTGCCACAGGAACAGAGATACAAAACTGTGGGAAGAGGAATGATGACTGTACCGGCTGCGTATTTGTTCGACCGGATCGTGATGATGTAGTGTGATTGTCTCCAATTTCATAAATTCTCTCTTTCAGGAACAGGCTCCAGGATGATCCCGCCTGTAACAAAATACCCTCTGCGGCCCGGTTCCGCTGCTGCGGGGGAGCCAAAGGGCATGGAATGTTCCATCGGGAAAAATTCTCCCCTGACAACACATATCTCGGCGTTCCCGTCAAGCTGCAAATAACAATCAAAGCCATAGAAAGCACGGAGGATCCGTTCCGTTTCTTCCGGCAGTGTATGCACAGTGATCGTATACTCTGCCTTTTGCGGACAGTCCCAATATTCGTATGCACCCTGGGGGACAGCATGGTTCCAGTAATCGTCAAACTGCCGGACAACGCGGGTGCATAACCGGGCTGCAATTTCGCATATGGTTTCGGTCATTGTTTCCAGATTGTCCTTCCGTGTCACAGGAAAAGCCTCCTGGAGCAAAATATCGCCGGCATCCAGTTCTTTTTCCATTTTGTGCAGCGTCACACCGCTTTGGGTCAGCCCCCGCAGGATCACAACCGGCATAGGCCACGCCCCCCGGCCAATGGGAAGCAGTGAGGGATGTACATTTACGACAGGCAAAGAATGGTCGATGGGAACCTTATGAAAATACCCGGCACAAAAAAGGGCCTGACAACCCTTTTTCTTTAACCGATGGATATCGTCGAGGGTGATTCTCCGGATGTGACAGGGAATATCCCGCTCCCGGGCAAACATAGCTACCTTTGTATGAAATTCATACACATCATCCGTATCACAGGTAAAAACTTCCATCACGGTGCAGCCCGCCGCTTCCAGAACAGGAAGGCACGGATACAGAACGTCATACCCCAGGTAAGCAATGTTCATAGAAGCTCCTCATCATGCACGGCAGGCAAAAAACAGCCTTACTCAATGGTCAGAATATCGACAAAACCAGTGACATCAAAGATCTCGCCTATGGTCTCATTGACATTTCTGATAATCATCTCGCCCTGCTTGTTCATTGTCTTCTGGGCTGCAAGGAGCACACGAAGTCCCGCAGAAGAAAGATACTCCAGTGCGGCAAAGTCCAGAACGAGTCTGGTTACACCGTCAAGGCTTTCCTTGAGGGATGCTTCCAGCTCAGGTGCTGTGGTAGTGTCCAGTCTGCCGGCGATGGCAGCAGACAGTTCCGTTCCGTTGAGATTCTTTTCAATAGTCATAATACTGTACCTCTGTAATGGATTCAGGCAGGTATCCGCTGCGCCTGCTTATTCAAAATCTTTGGTGATAACGATTTCCACATGATTTCCTTTTACGGCAACCGTTACATCATCCGCAATGTTGGCAATAATGGACTTTTCGATTTCGTCCCACGGCTCTTCCTTGTCGCGCTGTTTGTCTTTATACGCATTCAGTGACCAGCAGCTGTCAAGCATGAGATTGTCAACAATATTGTCCACAACCACACCGGTGTACCCGCACTGTGCTTCCGCACCGAGCATCATGGCAGTTTCGATCTGAGCCAGGGCGCCGTCTGATGAAAACGCCGCATTTTCCGCATACATCATGTTTTCGACCACATCGCGGATTTTGCCCATGATTCCCTTTGCCGCTGCATTTTTCTTGCTGGAAGAGACATCAATAAAGCCTTTTTTGGTTTTATTGTCCATCACTTCGTTCACATAGATGTCCGTGATCAATGCAAACTTAAGCTCTTCCTGTTCCAGCCAGAATTCCCCCGAATAGTCCCCGGAGAGTTCCTTGAGCATTCCGGTAAGTTCTTCCGCAAGAAGACGAAGTCTGAGCGTTTTTTTTGCATCAATCCCTGCGTATGCGGCTGTTTTCTGTGTTTCTTTCAGGATATCACTCAGATTGTCGCTGTCATGCTTTATTTTGATTACAGTTGATTTCATGGTGTTTCTCCTTATTACTCAATGGTCAGAATGTCAACGAAGCCCGTTACCTCGAAGATCTCCCGGATGGTCTCGTTAACGTTTCTGATGATCATTTCCCCCTGCTTGTTCATTACTTTCTGCGCCGCCAGGAGAACACGGAGCCCTGCGGAAGAAAGATACTCAAGTGCGGCAAAGTCAAGAACAAGGGTTTTCACCCCGTCATAACTCTCCCGGAGTTCCGTATCAAGCTGGGGGGCGGTGGTGGTATCCAGTCTGCCTGCAAGGATGACGGACAGTTCCGTTCCGTTCAGATTCTTTTCGATAGTCATGGTAAGTACCTCTTTCTTTTCAAAATGATTTTATTTGTTTATGTCGATCGTTACAATATTCATCTTGTAAACATAGCTGTACTGAATATTGTCTGCGAGCTTCTGTGCAAGCTTTACGCCCATTTTCCGGAAACTTTCGGTATCCAGCTCAAAATCAAGGGGATTGTACATGGACGACTCATTGCGGATAATCGTGCGGAGTCTGTCTGCATCCGCAAACAGTTTGATATCCATGATCACCTTTTTTCCGTCTCTGTGCTCCGTCTCAACGGTATGTTCCACAAAATCAGCGGACAATTCTTCCAGGCAAAGTGCCGTGGTATGGGCAGTCTTCTGTGCAAACCCTTCCCGGATCAGGAATTCATACACCTGCCCGGAGATAAATGTCACATCCCTGTTGTCACTGCTGATGCTGATGTCGATCTTGGGCACATTGTCGCGGATCTTTTCATCCAGGCAGAGAATTCTGTCCGCAGAAAGCTTCAGGGATCGGTTCTTTACGGAGCGGATCAGATACAGTGCCAGCAAAAAGGGAATCGTATTGCAGCTGTAAGCGATCCACATACCGTTATATCCCCAGACAGGCAGCAGCACCGCCAGCAGAACGGGGAAAATCACAGAATCGGGGATAATGGAGTACAAAAGTCCCATAAGAGGTTTTTCTATGGACTCGAAGAACTGCGTGGTGATTCGCACCAGTGCCGTCAAAGGCAGGAAGGCAAACATACAGAAAACAAGACCGATCAGGAAATCCGGGGAACCCTGCATATCGAAAACCTTTACCCAGACAGGAGAACAGGATACCACCAGAACCGCACAGATCCCCACTGCGGTCAGTGCCAGACGGATACTTTCTCTGTAGGAACGAAGAATACCGTTTTTATCCCGGGAGCCGTACATAATGCCGAAAAGAGGGGCGGCGGAAATGTTGACAGCCTGGATAATGGCAGTGGAGAAGTTCGCAACACTCTTCACAGCCGTATACACTGCCAGCGCCAGCACACCGTCGGCAAAACCGCCAACGATCAGGTTGTTCACGACACCGGCAACCACACCGTCTGCCAGATTGTTCCCGGAAGAAGGCATTCCATGGTACATAAAATCCTTCAGAGCAGAAAAATTGATATCCTTGAATTTCAGTTTCAGGGACAGACCGTGCTTTCTCAAAGCAAGATAGGAAGACAGACTGGCTCCGATGCCGCCCATCCAGGTACCGATGCCCAAACCCATAATGGCCATGTTTTCCGGCAGGATTTTCACCAGGATCAAAGAGAAAACAACATTCAGGGTGACAACCAGAACTGCGGTACGGAGAATGATATTCTGTTTTCCGTACAGTGCCAGGTTTTTGACAAGGAAGAGGTTGATCGAGGCGAAAACGATGCAGCCGGCGGAACCGCGCAGATACCAGACAGCGAGGTCAACAATATCCTCAGCACCGCCGAACAGGCGAACCAGTGTACCCGCAAAAAACTGACATACAATGATAAAAAACAAACCTATCAATACCGTAAAGAACACGGCGGAAGCAAACGACTCACGAACCTCCTTCGTATCGCCTTTGCCTGCCGATACATTCATCCGGATAGACGCACCGTTTGTAATCGCCTGTGTCAGAGCCTGAAAAATGTTGATGATCGGTGTACCCACTGCAACGGCGGCAATGGCATATTTGCCGAAGACCGCACCGGCAAGAATCGTATCCACCATCAACGCAACAGCGGTCGTAATCATTGCCGCAAGACTGCCGCCGAACATGGAAAGGATTCTTTTTCTGATAAGTCTGTTATTCTGATTTGTGTTTATCATAAAAAATGCCCTCTTGTGAACCGGGAATCCGTAAATCCCCTGCAGTGCAGACTATATTTTGTCTATCATTCAATGGTGAGAATATCAACAAACCCCGTTACTTCAAAGATCTCGTTTATGGTTTCGTTGACATTTCTGATCACCATTTCGCCCTGCTTGTTCATTACCTTCTGCGCCGCCAGAAGCACACGAAGTCCTGCGGAAGAAAGATACTCAAGTGCGGCAAAGTCCAGAACGAGCTTTTCTGTACCGTCATAACTCTGCTTCAGTTCTGCTTCCAGCTGAGGGGCAGTGGTGGTGTCCAGTCTGCCGGCGATGGCAACGGTAAGCCTGGTTCCGTCAAGGATCTTTTCGATAGTCATTGTACTGTTCCTCCAATGTTATTTGATTTTTACGCTCACGAGATTTGTGAATCCGTCCGCATCCATTTCTGTGTATTCTATGCTCTCCGATGCGTTTTCCGCAATGGCAAGCGAAACAATATTCGGCGTATTCCGCACATCGAAATGCGCACCGTCATATTTCAGGGACATGGAAAGGGTTTCTGTACCCTGAGCGTATTCAAACGCAATGTTCAAATGAAATTCTTTCTCAAGATTCGGCAGAAGACACTGCATGACCAGTTCTTCAAATACCGACCCGCCCCGGTAAATGGTCTTCTGCGGCACCTGATTCCGTCTGCCGAATTCTTCCAGCTCGGTATTGAAGCCGATAAAATCGAAATCCTTCGAGGTGATAAGTTTCTCAAACACCTTCAGATGCTTGATAAACCGGATGGTTCTTTCCCGCTGGGGATTGTCGAAAATCTGCTCGGGCGTACCGTCCTCATAAACGCCGCCATCGTCCATGTAGAACACACGGTTGGCAATTTCTCTTGCAAAGCGCATTTCGTGGGTGACGATCATAAGAGTCAGCCCCTTCTTTGCAAGATCCTTGATGACCGCCTGCACCTCACCAACCATGGTGGGATCCAGTGCCGAAGTGGGTTCGTCCAGCAGAATGATCTCCGGCTCCATGGCAAGCGTACGGGCAATGGCAACACGCTGTTTCTGACCGCCTGAGAGTACATCGGGATAATTGAACGCTTTATCCGCAAGACCAACCGTACGGAGAAGCTCTATCCCTTTATCGTATGCTTCCTGCTTTGACTTGCCCAGGAGATCCACCGGTGCCGCCATGATATTTTCAATCACATTCATGTGGTTGAACAGATTGAAGGACTGGAACACCATCCCCATTTTCTGCCGGATCTTGTTGATATTGCATTTTTTGTCGGTGATACATTCTCCGTCCACCCAAATCTCTCCTGCTGTGGGCGTTTCCAGCATATTGATGCAGCGGATCAATGTGGATTTTCCCGTACCGGAGGGACCGATAATAGAGATCACATCCCCCTTATGTATCTCTACATTTACATCCCTCAGAGGTGTCGCACTCGGATATTCCTTTTTCAGATGGCTGATCTTAATCATCTCACAACCCCCTTCAGAATATTTTCATTCTTTCTTCTTTTCGGTTCAGCGGCTCTCCGCAGAATGCCGAGAAGTCCTGCAACCCCCCAGGTGATCGCAAAATAGATAAGCGCAACTGCGATCAGCGGGAAGAAAGCTTCGTAGGTATTCCCTCGGATAATGTCACCCATTTTGGTAAGGTCGTTTACAGCGATATAGCCCACTACCGAGGTTGCCTTGATCAGACTGACGATCTCACCCGAATAAGAGGGCAGGAACATTCTCATTGCCTGGGGAAGAACAATACGGAAGAAGGTCTGATTTCTGCTGTAGCCCAGAGCATAAGCAGCTTCCAGCTGTCCGTTGTCCACGCCGGAAACGGTGAGAGCCAGCTGGTCATATACAAAGGAGCCGAAGGTCAGGATAAAGCCGATGATGGCAACCAAAACGCCGCTCATATCGGGCGAGGTGAACACGATATAGAACAATATCATCAGAACCACCAGCGTCGGCGTCCCTGCAATGATCGTGGAATATACCCCGGCAATACCCCTGCCAAGCTTTGAGAGCCATTCCGTCCTGCTTCTTGCCAGCATATACAGTGCAAATCCCAGAAGTGTGCCGCCCAGCACAGCAAAGATACTGATGAGCATTGTGGTGCCGATCCCTTCCACAATCAGCTTCCATCTCTGCTCCCGGACAAAGGTCTTTTCAAAGCTTGCAGCCAGCGACAGCATCAGGTTTTCCAGACCGCTCCGTTCACACTTTGCCATAACCACTTCTGCGTTCATATACGGCTCGGAGAAGTTTACGCTTTCCTTTCGCTCATCGGTCATATACAGACCGCCGCAGACCAGGTCATATTTTTCGCCTGCAAGCCCCGCAAGACCGGAAGCGAAGGAGATGTCGGAAATGTTGACATTGTAGCCGTATTCCTTGCAGAACATATACAGCACTTCGATTTCAAAGCCCACAGGCTTGCCTTCGTACATATATACAAAAGGCTTTCTTGTGGTATCGATGGCCACATTCAGTGTTTTCGTACCTGCATCCAGTGTTTCCAGCGGGATCGTTTCCTGCGGCTCTGTTTCTCCATACCACTTTCCGATCAGCGCATCGATAGTACCGTCTGCCTTCAGCGTTTCCAGGAATGCATTCATCTGCGCCTGCAGATCATAACCGCCGGCATTTTTCTGAAAACCGAAGCCGATCTCCACAGCGTATGCAGGTACTGTGATACAGGAGAGGCTCTTATCTGTACGCGCTACCGAATTGAAGTTGGGCTTATCCAGCATAATGCCGTCCACCTTACCCTGCTTCAGTGCCAGCAGCACATCGGCAAAGGTATTGAATTCCCTGATGGACGCATTGGGGAACTGCTCTCTGGAATATCCGCCGTAGAGTGAACCGGTAACAACGCCAAGGGAAGCATGATTGAACTGTCCCAGCCCCTGTTCTTCTTTCCCGGCCTTGATAACAAAAACGAGATCCTCTACGTGGTAAATATCGGAGAAGTCAACACTCTCTTTTCTTTCATCGGTAATGGTTACACCCGACATACCGATGTCATATTTTCCGGCGGTAATACCTGCCA
>JAFZET010000383.1 GCA_017560565.1 Clostridia bacterium
ACGCCGCCGGAACAGTACAGGGAGCTGCTGGGGCGCATCGACAAACGGATCCGCCTGATTTTCCCGAAGGCAAAGATCGTATTTGCTCTGTCCACACCGGTAATCGAAGAAAAGTACGGACCCCAGTTTTACCGGAAAAATACGGAGATCGAACAGTACAACGACATTGCCCGTGAGGTATTTGCAGGCACCGATGTGGTCATCGATGACCTGTACAGTGTGATGAAAGACGCACCTGCGGAATGCCGTTCCGATATGACCCATTTCTATACCCCTGCCGGTACCGAGCGGATCGGCAATGCGGTGCTGGACTGCATCTGTCCCCTGCTGGATCTGCATATCTGAGTACAGCTTTTTCAGTTTTCCATATCCGATATATCCACCCTGCTGTAGATCTGAGGCTCTGTCCCATCCGGCAGGGTGATGATTTTTGTGAAGATTGTTCCGTCTTTGATACCGGAGTACCAGAGTACATCCGAGGAAGCATCGGCGTCAAAGACCAGTGTATCATTGGAAACCGCAAAAACATAGGTCAGATCGTAACCGTCGTCCGTTTCCAGCACCAGCCTGTCTTCTGTCAGGGTATATGTGCCGTGACCGAAATAACTGCTGATGAGGGAGAAGAAAAAGCTGAAAGTGCCGTCTTCGTACAGTGTCACGGAGGGCAGAAGATAATCGCTGATGCCGGATGGGTCTTCCGTACAGGCAGTGTAGGTGTCCAAAGCCGCAGGGAGAACGGTTTCCGGGTCATAGGCTGCCGTGATCCGTGCGCTGGCTTCCCGCATGGTGGGCAACTGATCCGTGGGAATCCCTACCGCCATCAGCCAGCCTTCCATGGCAGTATCCCCGCCGGAGTATTCCGCACGCCGGATGCCGATCTCCAGTGTCCCGTTTTCCAGCCAGACACTCTCCGGTTCATACCGGAAAGCCGTGTCCGGGGAGACAATATACAGAAGAAACAGTGTGGTTCCGTCGAAATACTCCCTGTCATACACTTCCAGCGTATCCCGGAAGGAGGCATCTCCCCCGTATCGCTTGTCAAAATCCATGCTGTCTTCCATGGACTTCATGAAAGCATCCAGTTCCGTCCGGCTGCGGATCTCCTGTACCGGTATTGCCTGCAGCTGGGATTCCACAGAGGAGGATGCGATATTTTTCATGTTCATCCGGGTCAGTATATTCAAAGAATACCCCACCGGACAGCACTGCCAGCCGAAGGTACAGCTGCCTCCCACCGATGCGTTCCGGTATTTCTCAATAAATGCCGCCGGATCTTCAAAGCGGATATCAACAGAAGCGGCTTCTCTGACATTGGCGGTCAGATAGATATACATGGGTGCTTTCTCTGCGGGATAGCTTCCGCCGATGGCAAGGGAGAACATTTCATCAATGGTATACAGACGGATGTACAGTCCCGAACCGGTTTCGACATAGCTGTACGTTTCAAAATCCGACCAGGTCAGCGCTTCGCCTTTTTCTTCCGCCAGACGGAGCACATCGTCCAGGGTCAGATCCCGGCGTTCTGCGTGACAGATGGATGCCGCTTTTCTGTAATCCACCCAGGGGGCATGGTAATACCGGGTCTCACCGGCATATTCCACCGATGCGTAGGCATACAGCCCACGGCGGTCGTATACGGTGATCCGCCAGTCAGGCTCGATCACAAACTGCACCGATCCGGGAGAGTGGAGCTTCCCCTCAGGCTTCCGGCATTCCGTCCAGTCCGCATTGTCCAGAAAGACTGCCAGATCCTTACCGTCCGCCGCACAGATCCCGAAAGTATATTGCTCACTGTCCTCTTCTTCAGGGGGATAATGGATCACCGTCAGCTCCTGTCGGTCAGCCACGGTAGATATGGCGTTTTCGTAATGCAGGAAGGAAAGATCCGGTTCATCGTCCGTTACGGGATCGGTCAGGAAGCACACCGCCGTCACGATACAGATCACCACCGCTGCGATGATCAGCCAGAAAGCGGGCTTGCGGTAAGTCAGCACATTCTTCACCCGGCTTTTCACACTGACCTCTCCGAAAGCGACAGGGCAGGCGGCAATGGGTTTCCGGTGGATACTGCAGGTCAGCAGTGCATCGGAATATGCGGCTCTGGCTTCCGGGGGCAGATCCCGGATCACCCGCTCGTCACAGGCTATCTCAATATCCCGGCACAGCAGACTGTATGCCAGCCAGATCAGGGGATTGAACCAGTGCAGGCTCAGCAGAACAAAGCCGATGGGCTTGATCCAGTGATCCATCCGGCGGATATGCTCCTTTTCGTGCGCAATCACATGGAGGCGGTCTGTTTCCGACAGATGATACGGCAGATAGATCTTCGGTCGAAACAGCCCCAGCACAAAAGGCGCGGCACCGCAGTCGGTACCGTACAGATTGTCTTCCAGCCGTACCGCCTCCGTCAGCTTCCGGCTCAGAATCAGCCAGCTGAAAGCGGCGTACAGCAGCATTCCGGCAAAACCGATGCCCCACAGAACTGCACCGAGCCAAAGCCATACCTGCAGCGGATTCACACTGTCTCCGGGATTGGGGGCAAAAGATTCTGTGAGAACCGGATTCACTATGGAATTGAGGGCATACACTCCGGTATGTATGGTGGGGTTCCGGTCATACAGAATCTCGGGTGCGATGGTTTCTCCGCTGGGCAGCAGACTGAAAATGCTCTCTGCTGCAAAGGGAATGCAGAGCCGCAGACCCACAAAGAGCCACAGCACCGTAAAAAGCCAGCGGGGGGACTTTGGCAGAAGAAAACGCAGCAGAACAATCGCCAGCACCAGCCAGCCTGCGGAAATGCTCATGTTGCAAAGGCGGATAAAAAATTCCGTCATCGGTTTTCCTCCCTGTACCGGTCGATCATAGCCTGCACTTCGTCTACTTCTTTGGCAGACAGCTTCCGGTTTCGGGTGAAAGCCGCCAGAAACGCAGGCAGAGACCCTTCAAAGGTTTTCTCCATCAACTCATCCATTTCCGCCGCCTGTACCTGCTCCTTGGTAACAAGAGAGGTCACAACGGCGTTTTCGTTTTTCACCACACCTCTCTCCGACAGCCGCTTGATGACGGTATAGGTGGTGGTGGGTTTCCAGCCCAGCCGTTCTCTGCAGAGCTGTACCAGTGTTCCGCTTCCCACAGGTTCCGTTTCCCACAGGATCAGACAGAAACGGTATTCGCTTTCAAATATCTTCGGGATCTCCATATATGCTCCAATCTAATGCGTTAGAGTTCTTTGCGGTTAGTCTAACACATTAGAGTGCTCTTGTCAAGAGGATTCGTGTATTTTTGAAAAAACAGTGAAAAAAGCTCCCGCTGTACTATGTACAGGAGAGCTTTGGGTTCCGGTCAGCCGAAATTCCGGATCCAGATAAATGTTTCTTCCACGGCGGGGGTGATTTCCAGCCTGCAGCCGTCCAAAAGCGTATTGCCGCAGGGATTATCGATGGGAGCTCCGTACAGCTGGGGTTCATGACCGCCGGTGGGGAATGTCCGCAGGTATGATATGCCGCCTACTGCCCGGATGCTGTCGATACAGGACTTTGTGATGTCCCAGGAAACCACCGGGTCATCCGCACACTGCCAGAACTTCACAGGTACAGGATACCAGCCTTTTTGCATACGTTTGGCGGGATTGAAACCGCACAGTTTATCTTCATCATAGATGTATCCGCCGTTTTCATCCTTGTCGAACCGGTAGATTTTCCCCATGGCTGTTTTGGGCAGACCGCCGCTCCAGGGGTGGAGGAAAATTTCGTTGTAAGTATCCAGTACGGGACAGTATGCGCTGTGTGCGATTACCGGAATACAGCCGCAGAGTACCAGATTGGCACCGCTGATCCCGCCCATGGAACCGCCGTGTACAAAAACATCCGGCTTCAGGTTGAAATGCTCCATACAGTAGAAATATGCTTTTACGTAGCTTCTGACCGCAATGGGAGAGCCGATATTGTTCCGGATATCAATGCCGTATTTTTCCGCATAAGCGTCCGGCAGACCGTTCACATCCATCACAGCATACCCGTTGGCCAAAAGATACCGGGTAATGACCTGTCCCTCGATCTGGGAATCGTCCGTGGAGACAGTACCGCCTGCCCCGTGGCAGTTGATCACCAGTCTTGTGGGTACACCGTCTTCCGTATAGCTGTCCGGCAGAAGGATGCATCCGTTGTCCGCATACAGTTCTTCAAAATCCTGAAGGGCATCCTCCGGTGCATGGATATCCGGGATATAACAATTCACATCCACTGTAAAATGAATCTTCCGCATGGTTTTCCTCCTCTGTTTCCATGGTCTGAACTTCTCTTTCCGGGAATCATTATACCATGGTTTCCCGGGGATTTCAATACCTGCGGGTGCGGAGAAGCGTTTTTTTCGTTTAGTACCCATTCTCCTATTGACAGGAACCGGAAATACGGGTATAATGTTTTATGGGATAAAATGACAAAAAATCAATGCATTATATGAGGATATATATGATTTTATCACGGAAAATCGGGCTTTGTGCCGTGGTTCTGCTGATGCTTCTCTGTTCCTGTACCGGGACGGATTTTTCTGTACAGGTACTGGCACAGGGAGAGGGTGGTGCCGAGATCAAAGGGGAATGCAGCATACAGGTTCCGTTCGGGGAAGCGGCTGCCTTTGAGATCGCCGTACCGTCAGGAGAAGAGGTGGTACAGGTGTTTCTGGATGACGTACTGACAGAGGACTATCTCTGGGAAAACGGTACTCTGACCATACCGGAAGTCACAAGCCCCGTAACCGTACGTGTGGTATCCGGCAACCCGAAGAAAACCGTATACTGGGAAGCGGATGAAAGCAGTCGATACGGCGGTATCATCCATTCCAATGTTCCTCAGGGACCGGTAGCGGAAGGTTCCATGGTCACACTGACAGCGGAAACCTACGAGGGAGCGGTGTTTCTCGGCTGGTCCGAGCGGTTCATGATCCGTTCCGGCGGCAAGCTGATTACGGAAAACGAACAGGTCACTGTGGAGATCACCGAGTATTCGTTCTTCTGTGCCAATTATGATGTTTCCGGTGTGGAAAAGCCGAAAGAAGAAGCAAAGCCCATCATCCGGAATGAGAATACTGTAACCATATTCTATAATATCAACGGAGGGGATCTGTTGGCGGATGGCAAAGTGGCACTGGAAACTGTCTTTGATACCTCCTACTGGCAGATGCCTTTTGCCAGAGAAGACGACGGAACACTGAAAAAAGAAGGTCATGTTCTCCTGGGATACAGCTTTGACCCGAACGGGGAAGGGGAGCTGATCCGTCCCGGATACAAATATTTCCTGCCGGATGACAGCAGTATGTTTACGCTGTATGCCGTATGGCAGAAGGAAACTGACCCGGCGGATTTCACGATCGAAGAAACCGATAAAAATACCATCCGCATCACGGGATACACCGGTACGGATGCAGTGGTGTATATTCCCCGGCAGATCGGCGGGAAAAATGTTACCCATATTGCCGCCAATGCGTTTACGGGGAACAGAACCCTGCGGGAGGTACATATCACGCCGACTGTACAGCATATCGCAGCCGGTGCCATGGGGCTTTGTCCGTCGCTGACCACGATCACCATGTATGACAGTCTGCGTACGGTCAGCGATGCGGTCTTTGCCGGCAGTCCGGTGGAAACGGTCAGACTCTGTGCTGCCACCCAGCCGAGATATATTGACAGCGGTCAGACCTACGGCAAGAAATTCGAGCGGCTTATGACCACAGCCGGTACAGAACGGATCATCTTTGTCTCCGGTTCCAGCAAGCACTGTGGTCTGGACACGGACTATATGGAAACCCTGGTGCATGAGGATTACAGCATAGTCAATTTTGGTACCAACGCCACCATGAGCATTCTGTTCTTCCTGGAAGCGGTACAGTCCTATCTGACGGAAGACGATATTCTGGTATATGCGCCGGAACAGTACGGACCGTATGCCTACTATACCAACGGC
>JAFZET010000384.1 GCA_017560565.1 Clostridia bacterium
AGTACACCGGTATGGATCTGGACACCCTGCGTCAGAACATGCGTCCCGATGCAGAACGTCAGGTAAAGACCAGACTGGCTCTGGAAACCATCGCTAAGCTGGAAGGCATCGTAGCGTCCGAAGAAGAAATCGAAGAAGAATATGCCCGTCTGGCTGAAGCTTACAAGATGGAAGTTGAAAAGATCAAGGAAGCTGTTGCCGCTGACGCTATCGCAGAAGATCTGAAGGTAAAGAAGGCCATCGACCTGGTTAAGGAAAAGGCTGTTATCACCGAAGGCGCTGCCGAATAATTTTTACACTGCATTCATACAATGCCGCTGTCTGTGGTTTTTCCCCGGGCGGCGGTATTGGTGATTTTACGGGAATATTTCCCGTATCCTGCTGATTTCCCATTCAATACAATTTTTTAGGAGGTTATTATGGCACTTGTACCTACTGTCATAGAAAAGACCAACCATGGTGAACGGGCGTATGACATTTATTCCCGCCTGCTGAAGAACCGTATCATCTTTTTGTCTGATGAAGTGAATGACGTCACCGCCTCCTTGGTTATCGCACAGATGCTCTTCCTGGAAGCGGAAGACGCCGATGCGGATATTTCCCTGTACATCAACAGCCCCGGCGGTTCTGTTTCTGCAGGACTGGCTATTTACGACACCATGAATTTCATCAAGTGTGATGTCAGCACCATCTGCATGGGCATGGCTGCCAGCATGGGTGCATTCCTGTTGTCTTCCGGTGCCAAGGGCAAGAGACTGGCTCTGCCCAACAGCGAGATCATGATCCACCAGCCTCTGGGCGGTGCACAGGGGCAGGCAACCGACATCAAGATCGCTGCGGAACACATCCTGCGTACCCGGGATCGTCTGAATTCCATTCTGGCAAAGAACACCGGCAAGCCCATCGACGTAATCGCACTGGATACTGAGCGGGACAACTTCATGACCGCTGAAGCAGCCTGTGAATACGGTCTGATCGACAAAGTGATCGAACACCGTCCGTAATGGGCGCATTCCCAGTAGTGACATTTTTACCCGAAAGGTAACAACAAACATGGCTCAGAATACACAAGGGGGCAGAGGACGGATCAAGATCGATCCCACCTGTTCCTTCTGCGGTCGGGGAGAGGACGATGTTGAGTTTCTGATCCCCTCCGCCACAGGCCTGTACATCTGCGATAAGTGTATAGAAGCCTGCAACGATATCATTTTTGACCACATGAGTACAGAGGAAGCCCCGAAAGGCTTTTCAGGTGATCGTCTGCCCACGCCCAAAGAGATGAAGGCTACCCTGGATGAATATGTCATCGGACAGGATTCTGCAAAGACCGCTCTCTCTGTGGCTGTGTACAACCATTACAAGAGACTGCTGTACAACGACAAGCGTGCCAAGCTGACAAATGCTTCCCGGCGGGGCAAGGCTGTGGATCTGCCTGCCGAAGAAGAAGTGGATATCCAGAAGAGCAACGTGCTCCTGATCGGTCCTACCGGTGTGGGGAAAACCTTCCTGGCGCAGACCCTGGCAAAGACTCTGGAAGTACCCTTCGCCATCGCCGATGCCACCACCCTGACCGAAGCAGGGTACGTGGGGGAAGACGTGGAAAACATCCTGCTGCGGCTGATTCAGGCTGCAGATTTTGACATCGAGCTGGCGGAGCGGGGCATCATTTATATCGATGAACTGGACAAGATTTCCCGCCGGAGTGAAAACCGTTCCATCACCCGTGACGTATCCGGGGAAGGCGTACAGCAGGCACTTCTGAAGATTCTGGAAGGGACTGTAGCCAATGTACCTCCCCAGGGCGGCAGAAAGCATCCCAACCAGGAGTTTATCCAGATCAATACGGAAAACATTCTGTTTATCTGCGGCGGCGCCTTTGACACGCTGGATCAGCTGATCGAACAGCGCAAGGGACAGTCGGGTCTTGGCTTCAACGGAGAAGTCAAAACCAAAAAAGACAAGCAGAACACCGCCATCTTCAAGGAAGTGACCGCTCACGATATCGTAAAGTTCGGTCTGATCCCCGAGCTGGTGGGTCGTCTGCCGGTGATCGTTGGTCTGGAAAATCTGGACTGTGACGCACTGGTACGGATCCTCAAAGAACCCAAGAACGCCATTACCAAGCAGTACAGAAAGCTGTTCTCCATGGACGATGTGGAGCTGAACTTCACGGATGACGCACTCCGTGCCGTTGCCGAACTGGCGATTGAACGGAACACCGGTGCCAGAGGGCTTCGTTCCATTCTGGAAGAAGTAATGACGGACATCATGTTCGAGATCCCCTCCCGTGACGACATTGCCGCTGTCACCATCACCCGTGACACCATCGTAAACAAAGCTGCTCCCGAACTGACACTGAAAAACGCATAACTGCAGAAATACCGTCCTGCCGCTTCTGACAGAACGGTATTTTGTCGTTTTCCGGAGAATTTCAGTTTCGTATACCCTTGCAAACGGATTTTGAATATGCTATAATACCTATAGTCAAATTCTATATCCAAGGAGGGTATCTCATGAAAGATCTGATCAAAGCCATCGACGAACTGCCGCTGCTGATCAAGGTGATCCTGGCTATTCCCGCTCTGGACATCGTATGGGGCATCTACCGTATCTGCCGCAGTGTAGATAAGAACAATACGGCAGGGATCGTGATCTCTGTGATCCTGCTGTTTGTTCCGTTCATGTGGCTGGTTGACATCCTCATGATCCTGATGAAAGGCAACGTCTGGTGCATGGACTGAACCCATAACCAATACCAAAAAGGTGCCCGGTCATCTGACTGAGCACCTTTTACGTTATCTCTTATCTCTTACGTAAACGCTGATTAACTAAATCATGCAATCGAAAACCGGCTACGGCGAGCAGGCTTGGAACCTGCGAGCTCGCTCCACTATTTCTCATGTCTTGGATATACAATATCCAGTGGCACATGGAATTGCAGATACTATATCCAGTGAAAAAACTTATTTAAAGTTCTTTGCCAGGCTTTCTTTCAAGAAAGCCGCGTTCCCCTTTCACAAACAGTTTAGTTAATCATCATTTACTTACTTCTTACTTGAACTCACAGTTCCTTCACTCCGAAGTAGTCCATCAGGAACTGGCACAGACGACCCGCGCCGGATGCGTTGGGCTGCCAGGGTGTGAACCAGGGATCCACAGAGCAGTACCGTTCAGAGGTGATGTATTCGGGCGTTACGTGATACTTCAGGATACCTTCGGCATACTTGGCAGCCTTGTCCAGCTCGCCTCTCTTCAGCCATGCTTCGATCCACAGGATTTCGGAAACGCAGGTATAGTATACGTTGCCGTACAAACCGTCCGCACCGCAGGCGTCGTTGGTCATACGACCGGATACACCGTGTTCGTCATCCAGGAAGCCGATTTCCCGGAAGAAGGTTTCCATCTGTTCGTAGATTTCGGAGCAGGGATCCATGATACCCAGCTTGATCAGGTAGGGACAGCCGTCGGTGTAGAAGCAGTGGCTGTAGCTGTCTTCAAATTCTACACCCAGAATGTGGGGCATATTATAGGAACGTTCCCCGTGATGTTCTTCAGAGAACTTGTTCAGTACGTCCAGCAGTACCTGGTTGTATTCTCTCCATACGCCGCGCACGTATTCGGCTTCGGGAGCACCGAACTTTTCGTAGCATTCCGCCATCACACGGATACCATAAGCGTTTACAGCGTCGGTGTAGGTCCAGTGCTGACCCACTTCGCCCCAGTCGCTGGCTACGCCGGAGGTAAACAGCCCCTTTACTTCGCCTTCTGCACTCTTGGCGGGATCCCGGCGGTACTGGATGTATTCCAGTGCCAGGTTCATCCAGGGACGGAATTCTTCAAACAGAGCGGGATCATTTCTCACCATCAGGTTGCTGGCAGTTGCCCACAGAGCGGAGCCGTTGGTGTTGTCCCACTTCACGAAGGGATTGTTCAGCTTACCCTTTTCTTCCCCTTCGGTCAGCTGCCAGCAGGTATACCACATCCGGCAGGCGTCGGTTACGTATTCTTCCAGACCGATCTGGTCAAGAACGGTGGAGAAATGGGCAACTTCCCATACCCACTGGAACCGACCAACGTCACCCTGACGGGCATAGATCATGTCGGGATGCTTGCCTTCGTAGTGCTGGAACATCTGCATCATCTGGGTTACGTTCTGACGGAACATATCTTCGTACGCTTCTTCAGCAGGCAGCTTGGTAACCTTCTTCTGCAGGTTTTCCCACCACTGTACAGTGGTCGCCAGTGCTTCATCATAGGCAGGGGCTTCAGAGATCTCACCACGGCGCATAACGAAGCGGACAACGGCACATTCACCGGGCTGCAGGCTGTAGTCCATGCGATAGTAGTCGTGTGCCTTGAAGCGGTGGAGCTGTTCCTTGCGGGAAATCCACTGGGGAGCGCAGTTTTCGGTTTCCAGAATCTGCATCCAGCCGTAACCGTCCTTAGCTGCAGCGATCAGACTGCCGTCTGCCACAGGAGCAAAGGGATTGTGCCAGCAGAGGTACCACTGACCTACGTTGGGATTGTAGGGTTCGTAACCGGTGTCGTGCAGACCGGTGATATAGTGATCCTGTGCAGCGTACCGGGGCAGCAGACCCATGGTACCTTTCACGGGATAGTTGGTGGTGTTGGTAACAGCCAGCTCACAGTAAGTGAAAGGCAGCAGGTCGTCGGTACTGGAGAAAGCGGTCATGGCGATTTCGCAGTCGTTCTCGGGATCCAGGTTATACATGGTGTATACCGGAATACCGCCTTCGGGCTTTTCCCAGATGGTCTGTTCCATATCGGCTTCGGTGGGTTCGGTGCCGAACAGGGTATGTACGCCGAAACCGGCCTGATTATAGTGCCAGCCCTTGTCGATCAGGTCCAGGTCCGTGATCTTCATGTCGGGATACACAGTTACCAGACGACCGGAAGCATAGGGGTGGAGATACACACGGGAAGTTTTCGGGGCTTCCCAGGTAGGAATCTGTTTCATGGAGGATACCTCACTTTTTGATATTGATCCCTCATAGTATAGCATATCTGCCTGAAAATAGCAACAGAAAATCGGGATTGAACGGCAGAATTTTGCATTTTACCGAATCGGCTCTTGTCAAATCCGACAGGATATGGTATACTATACCATATCTACGGCGTCATCACAGCGAGGTACACAGTATGCATGACTTTTTCTTCAGCGGGGAACTGAGCATTGCCGCAGTTCTCTTCCGCTTTTTCATAGCCTTCCTTCTCAGCGGCATCATTGGGTTTGAGCGAAGCCGTCATGGACGTCCTGCAGGACTGAGAACCCATATCATCGTCTGTCTCGGCTCCACCATGACTGCACTGATCGGGCAGTACACCTGTCTGGTGCTGGGTTTTTCTTCCGATCCCATGCGTGTCAGTGCCCAGGTCATCTCCGGCATCGGTTTTATCGGTGCGGGTACCATCCTGATCCGCGGCAGAGGACACGTTACGGGGCTTACCACCGCCGCCGGGCTCTGGACTACCGCCTGCATCGGGATCGCCACGGGTCTGGGCTTCTATGTGGGGGCGGTAATCTGTGCGGTGCTCTTCTTCTTTGCGGCAGGTGCACTGACCAGAATCGAAACCATCGGCAAAAACGGGAAGAATATCATCCGTGTGTATCTGGAATGTGAAGACGCTTCTGTGACCAACGCTGTACTGGATGTCCTCACAGGGGAAGAGTATGGTCTGTACGGTGTGGAAATCACCCCGCCCCGCACGGGAATCGCCAACCACCTGGGCATCGAAGCCATCATGCCCATTCCGAAATACGGAGATCATAAATCGATGGTAAACAGTCTGGCCTGTGTAGACCATATTCTGTTTGCCGTGGAAACTGTATAAAACGCTTTCAAGCGGCTCTTGTCAAGACTATCAAAAAACATCAGGAGGTCTATTATGCGTATTGTATTTTTCGGTTCCAGCCACGGTGTTCCGGAGGCAAACAGACGTTGCTCTTCCGCCATGATTGAAGTGGGGGAAAACCGGTATTTCATCGACATGGGCACCCAGTCCATTGAACAGCTGATCACCCGCCGGATGGCACCGAACTCCGTCAAGGCGATCTTCCTCACTCACATGCACGGCGACCACACCAACGGGCTGATCTCTTTTGTGGATCTGTGCACCTGGTACTTCAAGGATGTGGATCCCGCTATTTTCCTGCCGGAACCGGTGGAAAACACAGTAGCCGCCATGGCTGCCTGGCTGAAGTGCAACGGTACCACCATGAAGCCGTTTCGCTTTGCACCTGTGAAGGAAGGTCTGCTGTACGAAGACGAAGCCATCAAGGTAACCGCATTCCGCACCATGCATAACCAGATGTCCCATGCTTATCTGGTAGAAGCGGAAGGTAAGAGAGTGCTGTTCTCCGGCGACCTGTGCCACAAGGGTCCTCAGGAAGACTTCCCGGTTTCCGTATTTGATGAGCCGCTGGATCTGGCTGTATGCGAGGTTGCCCACTTCCCGGCTACCAAGTATCTGCCCCTGTTTGAAAACCAGCCCAATCTGAAAAAACTCTGCTTCAACCACTACTCCCACACTTTCCAGGCTACCATTTACGATGTGATCAAGGCACTGGATATCCCGGTATTCATGGCTTCCGACGGAACGGAAATTGCACTGTAAAAAACAGATATACAAAAAGGCACGGCATCCATCCCGGAACACCGTGCCTTTTCTGTATTCTGTTTTGTCAGGACTCAGCTGTTTCCTTCGATCTTTTCGTAGCTTTCCACGATCGCCTTAAGCTGGGTTTCAGCAGACTTGAGCTGCTTGGTATAATAGGAAGCATAATCCTTGGACTTCTGGCTCATCAGATTGGTCAGCGTCCACTGCATACCCTTCCAGTTGTCGTACATATACCCGAAGGTATACACACGACCGTCCAGAATCAGGTCCAGCATACGGGAGGATGCTTCGTCACGGGCGTACTTGGACTGCAGTACGATTTCATACACGGCGGGAACCACCAGCTGGTTGCTTTCGAATGCCAGCGCTTCCATCACCAGACCTGCATTTTCTGCATTGCCCAGGGTCTTGGGCAGGATCATCAGAGGCGCATGACCGTCTACGTGGGTGTAGTAGGCTTCCTGGGACTGGTCATACTTGGGGAACGGAATGATACCGAACTGTCCTTCCATGTCCCGCAGTTCATCGATTACGTAAATACGCAGTGCCGCAAAGAGGGAATGCCCTTCCTTGAAGAAGGTGGATACGGCAAGGTCGTGGCTGGGCTGACCCATTTCCTTTACCACTGCATCGGAACAGTACATCGCCGCACCGCTTTCGTGGAGCAGACCGTACAGTTTTTCCACAGAGGTCATCATCTTATCGGATTGGGGCAGGATGTAGGGCTCGCCATTTTCGTCACGGACAATGTAACGGATGTCAAAGGCAAAGCTCCAGTTGCAGACCGCACTGTTGAAGTGGGTGGTAAAACCATACTGGTCGTTGAAGTCGTTTTTACCGTCGCCATTGGTATCTACAGCCACCTGCTCACAGAGGGTATTGAAGGTGTCAAAGTCCCATGCGCCTTCTTCCACTGTGTCATACAGATCACCAATGCCGTTGTCTGCCGCCATATCCCGGTTATACACAAATGCCCAGGTATAGTCGATGGCACTGATACAGTAGTCGGAAACTGCTAAGAACAGCATATTGTTGAAGTCCAGTTCTTCCGCAATGACGGAGTTCCACCAAGGCTTTTCAAAATCCACGTAGGGTACATCGTTCCAGTTATAGGCAACGCCGCTGATGGCAGTGGAACCGGCATGAACGGTGTGCATCAGAGCCACATCATAGGCATCTTCACCTGCCATGACGTTACGGGAGAATTCGTCCATCATGGTGCTTTCCGGTGCTTCGGTTACTTCCACAGCAGACAACTTTACGTTGTACTTTTCTTCCACGTTCAGGTTCCGCTGGTATACGGCATCGTTCACCACTTCTCCGGTCAGCTCCAGTGCGTACACTTCCTTGATGTGGTGATCGGTATCTCTGGTATATACCCGGAAATTGTAGCCATCCAGATCGGCGTCCGGAATGTCCGGCTTCAGAGCGGTATCCTCAGTTTCAGTTGCAGCGGCTGAGGTATCTGCAGAAGTATCGGCAGTGTTTGTATCTGCACTGTCCCCGCAGGCAGTCATCCCCGCCAGCATGGTTATCAGCAGTAGAAGAGAAATGGTCTTTTTCATGGAAAGTTCCTCTCTGTATGTACTAAATTTCTGGTTCTGTACTTTTCATTATACTGTTTCTCCTTTGATCTGTCAAGCGAAATGCCGGATTTTGCAAAATTTTATGCTTTTGCAGGAGTACAATGGAGGAGGGATTGAACCTGCGTAAAAAAGAACCGTACTGTGCACCATAACCGACAGCCATATCCATTGTGAACAGCTTGTGTGATCCCAACAGAAAAATCCGGAGATGCAGAACAGAATGACACCTCCGGACTTTTGTTTCTCATTTTTCGTTCCACAGGGGCTGCCAGTCCTGTGTCAGACGGAGAATCCATCCCAGCCCTTTTTTACCGAATCGTTTCCGAAGCTCCTCAGGCTCTTTTTCATCGGACAAAAAAGCAATGTGGCAGACCTGTTCCGGTGACAGCAGGGGGCAAAGGGTCTTCAGAAGCGCTTCCGGACTGTACCCTGTGACGGTTTTCATTTCCTGAAATATCCCGCTTCGGCTGATGACCATGAGAAAGACGCCTTCCGGTTTTCTCCGCAGGGCATGAACAGCCGCCGTATACAGTTTGGATTTTTCGATCCTTCCGCCGACAAGGGCATCCGCAGTGAGACTGTCCATGGATTTTCCGGTTTCCTGCAGCATTTCCATCGTTTTCTGCCCGACGCCAGGCACGGAAGTTTCTCCCTGCAGTACCGCTTCCAGGGAGCCGCACCGATCCAGCAGATCATGGGAAATGGGATTGGTGTTGCCTCTGGGGATAGAGGAGAAAAGCAGCATTTCCAGCACTTCATGTGGTGCAAAGCTATCCAGTCCTTCTTCCGCATACCGGGCACGCATTCTCTGCCGGTGTCCCTTATGGGGATTTTCTTCTGTTCGGACAGACGCCGGATGTTTCTGTTTATCTTCCATATTCCTGCAGAGAGCGGTTGTCCATCTGCGGCAGTATACGGCGGAATTTTCCGGCAATGGTTTCCAGATCTCCCACAGCCAGCAGATAGCGGTAGGACAGAGGCACATAGGACTGCAGGCGGATGCTTTGCAGAGGTGCCACGTAATTGGTTCCGGCATCATGGGGATCCTTGGAACCGTTGTATTCATGGCGTCCGGCGTAATACTGTTCCACACCGGGTACAGCCAGACCTACGCCGTAGCCACTCTGTTCATGCCAGACGCAGAATGCGCTGTCCGGCTCCTGCAGGTGGAAATTCTGATCCTTTGCCAGAGGCCAGAAGATCATATCATCCCGGCTGCAGCGGATTCCTGCATCTTCCCAGGTGAATGTGTCCAGTGCAGACACCACGTAGAAAGCCGGCAGCTCCTGATGGCTGACAGGATGGTTCAGACCGGAGAAATCCGTGAACCGGTTTTCTACCAGGATCAGACCGTCTTCCAGAAAACGATACCGGTTTTCCATATAGGACGGCGTAATGGAACCGACGTGTCCCCAGTCGTAGGGCTGTGCTTTGATATAAATCTCATCATCACTGCGGGTGTAGGAGATGATCCGGGAACGGTATCCGCCCTTGTCACCGCCCTGTACAGGGTTGTACGGCCAGGGATTCCCCATGAACTCGCCCAACTCGTATGGTTCCGTGCGACAGCCGTAATAGGACTGCTGGATCAGTCTGCCCGTATCACAGCGGTTCAGCAGGTTGGTGTATCCTGCAGGTGCGCCGTCATCGTACAGTGCGGCAATGGCACCGCCCATCTCCAGCGTGATTCCCAGCCGGACGCCGCCTCTCTCCAAGATAGGTTCGCCGGTCAGGTCGGCTGTGTCTGTAGTGATTTCATACAGCTCGGCATCGTGGGAATACCCCCTGGGTGCTGTCAGAGAACTCATACGACAATTTTCCGCCAGCTTTCCCGCCAGTGCATCCCGGATCAGCAGCTGAAATGTACCATCTTGTGCAGCCTCCAGAAAGAACACATCCTGCACAGTCTGCCCGTCCACTTCATACAGCACCACACCGGTCATGGGTGCGGCGGCATGGTAACGAAAGGTAATTCGATTGAACATACGCCCTCCTCAGGTTTTTGCCATTTTCATGGTAATCCCCACAGGCAGAAGCTTGGCAAGGATTCTGTAGAATTTATAGAAGGCTTTCGGTGTGTAGTTACGTTTTCCTGCCAGTGCGGCTTTGCAGGCACCGTGTACCACCTTGACGGGATCGCAGTACGGCAGAGTCTCGAAGGTCTTGGAATTGCCCTTGATCTCACCCAGATAGATAAATTCCGTATCCATGGGACCGGGACATACAGCCGTCACGGTGATCCCTCTGGCGGCGCATTCTTCACTGATGCCGTAGGAGAAAGCGGAAACATACGCCTTGCCCGCACTGTACACCGTCATCCGGGGATTGGGACAGAAGGAGGCAATGGAAGATACATTGATGATCCGGCTTCCCGTATCCATAAAGGGCAGAGTCACATGGGTCACAGCGGTCAGTCCCCGCAGATTCAGATCGATCATCCGGAGCTGATTGTCCAGTTCTCCTTCTCCTACATTGCCCAGATACCCGCAGCCGGAGTTGTTCACCAGCAGAGCCACGTGTGGCGTCAGTTTCTTCAGTTCGGTTTCCAGACGGCGGTAGCTGTCCGTCTGGGTCAGATCCATTGGGAAAATACGGCATTGTTTGTTCACCAGCTTTGCCGCTTCCTCCAGACGATCCTGCCGGCGGGCGATCAGCCAGTATTCGTCAATATCCGGAAAATATTTCGGAGCGGCGGCAAGAAACTCTTTTCCCAGTCCGGCGGAGGCACCGGTGATGATAGCGATTTTCATATAGCAGATTTCCTTTTTCTGTAAAAATATAGCATCTTTATTATACCGTACTTTTTCCCCTTTGGCAACCCCTTCGGGCAAATCGCTTTGACAGTATAAAAAACTGCCCCCAAGGTAGTTCTCAATAAAACCAAGCGGAAAGTTTGGTTCTTTTGTATGATCCGAACTTTAGTTCAGCATTGACTTAATGAAAACGAAGTCTTATAATTGAGGCAGTACTCATGCAGGACGCTGTAGATTTACTGGTCGAACAGTTTGAATAGATACGAACCGCATCCCTTACTGTTGATCGTGATATGACGGTCTGCCAATGCGAATATCGGAAGGAAGGCGAAGAAGAATGAATATATTACTTGATTTGTTTCTTACCTTTGCAAAAATTGGTTTTTTCACTTTTGGCGGTGGGTATGCCATGATTTCCATGATTGAAAACAACTGTGTGGAAAGAAAACAATGGATCACCCACGATGAGATGATGAATGTGACTGTCATTGCGGAGTCCACACCCGGTCCCATTGCCATTAACTGTGCAACCTTTACCGGATATAAGAAAGCCGGTTTTGTTGGAGCATTGGCAGCAACGCTGGGCATGATCGTTCCGTCCTTTGTAGTTATCTATCTGATTTCCATGTTTCTGGATAATTTTTTGGAATTGACCATCATTGCCAATGCATTCAAGGGTATCAAAATTGCAGTCGGAATTTTAATTCTGGATGCAGCGATTACGATGATTAAGAAAATGCACAAGAAGAGACTGCCCGGAACGATTATGATTTGCTCCGCTGTTGTAATGTTCTGCATCAATATCTTCGCATGGAATTTCTCCTCTATCAGCCTTATGCTGATTGCGGCGGTTGTGAGTCTGACGATTTTTGTTCTGAACGGCGCATCCGATCAGAAAGGCGGTGCAAAGAAATGATTTATCTTGATCTGTTTCTTGGCTTCTTAAAGGTGGGATGTTTTTCCTTTGGCGGAGCCTATGGTGCAATTCCATTGATTCGTGATGTGGTAATGTCTTACGGATGGCTGAGCGATGAAATGCTGACCTATATGATCGCTGTCAGCGAAAGTACACCCGGTCCGATCATGGTTAACCTTGCTACTTATATTGGAAGCAGCCAAGTGGGTTTTCCCGGCGCCGTGATTGCGACATTGGCGGTGGTGCTCCCATCGTTTCTGATTATCCTTTTGGTGACAGCCATCCTTAAAACCGTTTTGAAAAACAAGTATGTTCAGGCTGTTCTGCGTGGTTTGAAACCTTGCGTGATTGGTATTGTTTTTTCTACCGGCATTTACATGGTTTTGAACAACTGCTTCGGAACAATTACATCCATCAAAGCAGACATACAGGCAATTATCATTACTGCACTCTTAGCTGCTTCGATGTTCGGATACAAGTATTTTGTAATGAAAAAGCTGTCCCCGATCCTTCTGATCGTAATATCTGCAATAGCAGGTGCAGTAGTGTACGGAATATAAGTTGATGCGTTGATCTCATTCGCTGTGATGCAGTACTATAAAACAGAAGAGGCGATACCTTGTTGTGAAAACCAAGTGTCGCCTCTTTTCTTGTCACACTCCTGTACAGCAGCTGTCCTATGTCAGTATTTTTCCCATACTGTATTATTGGAAACTGCTCTCAAAGGAGAAGCTGTTCTGTATGGATTCAGTTGGAAATGGGCAGTTCCATAGGTGCGAATACCGTTTCAATTATCCGTTCACAGCGCTGGGGGGAGTACTGCCAGCGATCCATGTGACGGTTCCGGGGCAGGTAGTACCGGGCACTGCTGCGCTGAGGCGGATCGCACACATCGATCATTACCAGCTTGATTTTCATCCGTTCCGGCAGGATGCTCTTGATGTATACGGCACATCCGTCTCCCGGCTGACAGTCCCCTCTGGGTTCCGCCAGTCCTGCCAGATTGGGGGTCAGCTCCACGAATACGCCGTATTCTTCCGTAGAGCGGACAATGCCGGTGACGGTCTGGGCGGGGGTGAACTCGGCGGCGTTTTCTTCCCAGGTACCGAAAAGCTCCCGGGTGCTCATGTAGATCCTTCCGGTATCGGGGTCGTTCTGCTTGACAACAGCCAGTATGCATTCTCCGGGAGAAAAACGGTCTTTCGGGTGGGCGATCCGGGAGACGGAAAGACAGTCCACGGTAGCCAGTGCAATCATGCCGCAGCCGATGTCCATAAAGGCGCCGAAAGGTTCCATGTGGGTGACTCTGGCCGGGATGATATCGCCGGGGGTCAGATGGGACAGATACCGGATATGGCATTCCTTCTGGGCTTCTCTGCGGGAGAGACGGGCGTAGATCTCGCCGTTTTCTCCTTTGGCAAACCCCATCACTCTGCACTGGATCGGTTTGCCCACACGGGTGATGATGGCGATCTCTTTTCCCGAGGAGCCGTCCGGCTGGTAGCAGACCTCGTCCTTCTCGATCCTGCCCCGGATACCGCCGCTGAACTCCACCGTGAGGCACATGGTCTGGCAGTCGCAGAGAACGGCAGTACCCTCCACGATTTTTCCCTGGCTGCAGGCGGTTTCCAGTCCTCTGAGGGAACCGGTGAGAAAGCGGTTTTCGGTGATGATGTTGGTGGTGTCGGTACAGGGAATCAGGTGGGGCAGGGTGAGTGCTCCTTCCGGGAGATACTGTTGGGTGTTTACCATGGCGGCATCCTTTCCGTTGTCTTGGATTTTGATTTACTAAATTCTATGTGAAAAGAGCTGTGCTTATGCCGGGGGAATGGGGGAATTGCTTGACAGGATTTTTCTCCCGTGCTATAATCAGAGCAGATACCAAACCTGAATCGGAGGAGATCGTATGGCTATACGAAACAGACCATCGCTGGGGCAGGTTGCCCTGCAGGATACTTTCTGGAAACCCTATCTGCAGAAGATCCGTACCTGCATGATTCCGAATGTGCTGGATAAACTGGAGGCATCCGGGTATCTGGAGAATTTTGTCTTTGCGGCAGAAGGAAAGAATGAACACAAAGGTCCTCCCTTTTCCGACGGACTGCTGTTTGAGTGTATCCGGGGAATCAGTGATTTTCTGGCGGTATGGGGGGAAGAAGATTCTTCGCTCCGGGACACGCTGGAAACACGGCTGGACGGGTATATCGATATCATTGCTGCTGCACAGACAGAGGACGGTTTTCTGTGTACCCAGACCCAGTGCTGTTATCCGGATAAACGCTGGGGAGAGAACGGTGGGGATATCATTATTCAGCACGATCTGTACGATCAGGGCGCACTGATCGAAGCGGGGATCCATCATTACCGTGCTACCGGTAAAACAAAACTGCTGGAAACGGCTGTCCGGAGTGCCAATCATATCTGCGGGTATATCGGGGAGACGCCCAAAGCCAACCGGATTCCTGGTCATTCCCTGCCGGAGGAAGCCATGGTAAAGCTTTACCGTCTGTTCCGGGATGACCGAAGTCTGGATCCGCTGGCAGAACAATATGGTGTGAAGCCGGAAACCTATCTGGCAGTGGCACGGTTCTGGTACGACAACCGGGGCAATTTTGAGGGACGTACCCTGTCCTGGGATAAGCGTTTTCCGCCTCCGTACAATCAGGATCATCTTCCCTTTGACCGGCAGCGGGAAGCCATGGGGCATGCAGTGCGCGCCACGCTGTGTTATACCGGTGCGGCGGCAGTGGCACGGGAAATGGATGATACGGGATACATGCCTGCGCTGAACGCTCTCTGGGACAGTGTGACCCTGCGGAAGATGCACATCAGCGGCGGCATCGGCACCCGGCACGATATTGAAGGTTTTGACGTGGACTACAATCTTCCCAACAATGCCTATCTGGAAACCTGTGCCGGGGTGGGGCTGGCTTTCTGGAGCGGCGAAATGGCACTCCTGCGGTCTGCATCAGAATATTTCGACTGCTTTGAGAGGGCACTGTACAACAATGTGCTGGCTTCCATCGGTGAGGACGGTAAGCGGTATTTCTACCAGAATCCGCTGGTCAGTGATGGTTCCGTTGCCCGCTGGGACTGGCACGGATGTCCCTGCTGTCCGCCCATGCTGCTGAAGCTGTTCGGTGTTCTGGTTACGTACATATATTCCATGACGACAGACACGGTGGATGTAAATCTGTATATCGACAGCAGCTGCTGTGCGGATACATGGACACTGGTTCAGGAAAATGGCAGAATCACAATGGATTCCCATGGGAAAGAGATGACTCTGCGGCTGCGGGTTCCCGAATATGCGGCAGATTTTGCCGTCAACGGAAAGGCACCGGAGCAGATGGACAGTGGGTATGCAGTCCTGCAGGGAATCTTCACACCGGATACCCCTGTGACGGTGACATACGAACTGCCTGTCCGGCGGATCTGCGCCCATCCGGCTGTGGAAGCGGACAGAGCACAGGTAGCCGTGACCCGGGGACCTTATGTATACTGCGCCGAGGGGTGTGACAATGCCGATGTGGATCTGCTGTTGGCAAAGGAACCGATGCTGACATATCATCCGGACGGCAGGATCACCGGAGGGACAACAGACGGTACCTGTACACTGATTCCCTATTACTGTTGGAACAACCGCGGAGCTTACCCCATGCAGGTCTGGTTCCGGCAGGAGGACTGGCAGGAGGGCGGCGACTGGACAGGAAAGCTGTATCAGGAATATACCGGATAAACCAAAAAATCCCGGTTTGCGGAAAAATTTCACGCATTCCGGGATTTTCTGTATCCGTTTTTCAGTTGTCCTTATTGACAAAGGGCAGAGCAAACCAGAAATTGCTTCCTTTCCCCACCTGACTCTGCACACCGAAACGGGCTCCGTGGAGAACAAGAATGTTTTTGACAATGGACAGTCCCAGCCCCGTGCCCATATTGGCACGCTTGTGGAAATCGTGTACCTTGTAGTACCGCTCCCATACCAGCGGAAGCTGATCCTGGGGGATCCCCATACCGGTGTCGATGACCGAAAGGATCACTTCGCCGGCTTCAACGCTTTGCCGTACCACGACGGTTTTGTCCTCGCCGGTGTAGTTGATGGCATTTCCCACCAGATTGTACAGCACCTGCAGGATCCGTGTTTCGTCTGCATATACCCACACATCCCGGTCGGCCTCCAGCAGAATGGTGTAGCCGTCTCTTTCCCGGAGCTTGCTGTACCGTTCCAGGGTCTGACGAACCGATTCGGTAAAGTTGAACCGGACAGGATGGAGGATCTGACTGCCGTTCTGGTAACGGGAGATCTCCAGCATATCGTTCACCAGTGTGGTGAGCCGGTGGGTTTCATCGATGATGATCTGCATATTTTCCGGTGTGGCTTCTCCGGGCAGGTCACGGATCACTTCACTGTAACCGGCAATCATGGTCAGCGGCGTGCGCAGGTCGTGGGAAATGTTAGCCACCAGATCCTTCTGCATTTTATCCAGCTGGGAAAGCTCATAAGCGGCACGGTTCAGGGCGGCGGAGAGCTGTTCCGTCTCACGGCAGTTTCCGCCGTCAAAATTGACATTGTAATTGCCCATGGACAGCTTGCCCGCTTCTACACACATCATGGTCAGCGGTCTGGTGTACCGTGCGGAAACCAAAGCAGCCAGCACAACAGCCAGCACCGCCAGCAGGATCGTCAGTACGATCATCTGCAGCTGCAGTGTCTGTACGGTGGCACTGAGCGGCATCAGTTCCGTGGCAAAAAGAACCATGAACTGTCCTTGCACGGTGTCATACAGCTTCACTTGCAGAATACTCCGGGTATGGTCTTCTGCCGGATGGCGGTTGTTATCGGCAGGCATATCCCGTTCCGGGAACAGGGTGTCCAGAGAAATCTCTTCGGTGTACAACCCGTCTTCTGCCGTTTCTGCTTCCTGATACAGCATCATCAGCAGTTCCGGTGAGGACATCATGGGCAGAAGACAGAACATTCTGGCATGCTGTTCTGTCACCGGCCGTCCTGTACCGCCCTGGATCCGGTAAACCGACAGACAGAGGTTATACTGCTGGGTCAGATCAAAGGCTGCGTCTTCCATGGTATCTGTACCCAAAGATTCTTCCAGCCGCAGAGCACACCGTTCCAGTTCCCGGTATTTGACCATCTCGTACAGGTCGTCCATAAGGAAAGTCTGCAGTACCCACAGGATGCCGATGGCTGCCGCAGTGAACAGGGCAAAGGCAAGGATCAGCCGGGTACGCATCCCCATGGCGGGCAGTTTGTCCCGCAGGGTACTTCGATTATTCTTCTGCATCAAAACGATACCCGACCCCTCTCAGTGTTACGATATAGCCGGCATACTTACCAAGGGATTTCCGGAGCAGCTTGATGTGGGTATCCAGTGTCCGGTCATCGCCGAAATAATCGTATCCCCAGACCTCACAGATCAGTTTTTCTCTGGTCAGGGCAATGTTCCTGTTTTTGAGCATATAGAAGAACAGATCATATTCCTTGGGTGTCATATCTGCACGGACGCCGTCAATGTAGACGATCCGTGCGGTCAGATCCGCCTTCAGACCGCCCCCCGCCAGTGAGATAATTTCATTCTGTTCATAAGCGCCGGAGGGGAACTGGTTCCGTGCGGCAGTACGCTTCATGATGGCGTCAACCCGCAGCAGCAGTTCACGGGGAGAGAAGGGCTTGACTACATAATCATCGATGCCGATCTCAAACCCGTTGATCTTATCATATTCTTCCCCACGGGCGCTGAGCATGATGATGGGAACATCGGAAAATTTGCGGATCTGGCGGCAGGCGGAAAAACCGTCCAGTTCCGGCATCATGATGTCCATGATCAGAATGTCGTAACTGTTTTCCCGGCACAGTCGGACCGCTTCCATACCATCTCCGGCTTCCGTGATGGTATGACCTTCAAAAGCAGCATATTTGGCGATGAGCCGCCGGATCATTTCTTCATCGTCGACCACTAAGATGTTGTACATACGCTTCTCCATTCTCAAAATAAGGCAGGGGCAGACCGAAGACCAGCCAACCCCTGTAAGAATACTTAATTTTCTTCAAACTGTACTTCACCGAAACCGGCGGGAACCTTTTCATAGCAGGTAACATCCACTTCCATGATCTGTCCGTCACGGGAGATCTGGAACTTCAGAACATCGCCTACGGAATGACTCTTGACGATGGTGGAGATATCATTGAACGTGCTGATTTCCTTGCCGTCAATGGAGATTACACGGTCACGTACCTTCAGAACCTGGTCGTTGTAGCCTTCGGTCAGACCGGTAACATAAATACCGTAGCCGGGCAGACCGTAGTAGCGGGCTTCCAGAGCGTCGGTGCATTCATAGAAGGACACGCCGATGTGTACCTTGCCGCGGACATAACCATATTCCATCAGCTGTTCGGATACGTTCAGGGCATCGTTGATCGGGATTGCGAAGCCCAGACCTTCGATACCGGTGCCGGAGGATTTGGCATTGACCACGCCGATCAGCTCACCACGCATATTGAACAGCGCACCACCGGAGTTACCGGGGTTCACAGCCGCACTGGTCTGGAGCAGGGTCATGGTGGTGCCGTTTACATCGATTTCACGGTCAAGTGCACTGATGATGCCCTCTGTCTGGGTTCCGCCCAGTTCGCCGAGAGGGTTGCCAACAGCCAGAACGGTTTCACCCACCACCAGCTTGTCACTGTTGCCGCATACGGCAGGGGAGAGCCCTTCTGCTTCGATTTTCAGAATGGCAATATCGGAATC
>JAFZET010000385.1 GCA_017560565.1 Clostridia bacterium
ACCCACGGCGGTACCGATGCTGTTCCCATGCAGAAGGTAGCTCTGGGTGCCAAGGCAAGCGTTATCTCCATCCCCATGCGGTATCTGCACACCTCTGCGGAAGTGCTGGATCTGGCGGACGCCGAAGCCTGCCGGGATCTGGTTCTCGCTCTGTCGGAACACCGGTTTTAAGTAAGAAGTAAGAGATAAGAAGTCAGAAGTAATAAAACAGAAGTACGGCTTACAGTGGTTTTGACACACTGCAAAGCCGTACTTTTTTATTCGGTTTTATCTTCCGAGGCAGGGTCGGGTTCCGGGGCTTCCTGTTCGGGCTGTCTGTATTCGGAAATGGGGATGGGAGTGGGAATATCTGTGATGTCGTTTGACAGCTCCCGCAGGACAAAGTACAGCACGATCACCACCAGAATGTGCAGAACCGCCAGACCGATCAGCAGCCAGTTCAACTCGTCTGATCCGGTGAAAAGCAGTTTCAGCACCGACAGGGTATGGGTTATGGTGTAGACTGTACGCAGTTTCCGCACTGTGCTCCCTTCCGGACAGCCAAAATCGTCTGCCAGTGTGCCGATATCTGTCAGCAGCTGAAAATGGAGGTACAGCGTGATTGCCGTAACCAGCAGGGACAGCACCGGGATATCCAGCAAACCGCCTATGAGTTTCACAAACCATTCCACCCCCGACCAGGCGATCATGGCAATGGCAAAAGGCTCCAGCAATTTTGCGGACTGCACTTCCTTTGCCAGCGTCCAGATACCAAGCAGAATCCAGTAATATCCCAGCCAGTCCGGCAGAATGTCCAGTGTGCCTATATGGATGTGAAAATGGATGAACAGATACCCTCTCCCGATCCGGCGCAGTGCTGTAAACAGATCATCCTTCATTCCGCACCTCCTTTACCGTGGAACCGTCTTCGTAGATCTCAAACAGTTCCAAGGGCTTCTGATCCCAGAAGGTCATGACCGCATACCCGTGATCCACGGAAATGGGGCCGGTGATATCGTAGAAATAGTCACTGCTGCCCCAGGACAGCGCATACCTTTTCCCATCCTCCCGCATCAGGGAGTTTGACCAGCCGATCCCGCCGGTACTGCTGCCGCTGGAACTGAGGTATTTGTCTTCATCAAAGTAAAACGAATCATCCTCACCAAACGGCAGTTTCTCTGCATCTGCCGGATCCTGCAGGATCACATTCTGCATTCCCACATAGGCTTCCGGCAGATTCCCCGTGGGACTGCTGCAGTAATCGTACTCGATCCCCATGTGGTTTTTGGCATACCGGAACTGTGCATCGGGCTTTGGTGCGCTGTCAAAGGCAGCAGAGGGAAACAGTCCCCCCATGAAAGAAGTTTCTACAGTGTTGTCCACCTCATATTCTACCAGTTCCGTGATGATTATGGTACCAGAGGTACCTTCCGCTTTCATGGATCGGGAACAAGGCACATCAGAGCCGGGAAAGGGCAGCTGGTTGTAGTCGCAGTCGGCGTAGATCCGCTCACCGGTTTCCTCCGCCACCCAGCCGCCGTTTTCGTCCCATACCTTCACCCGGATCAGCAGGGATGCACTGCCGGAAATTCCGTCGGTATCCTCACGCTTCTCTCCGTTTTCATCCAGGTGGTATGCCACATCAAAAGCGACCCATGCTTCATAAGTTTCCGCAGCCGTTTCCGTCAGATTGAAGATCATGTATCCACTTGCCCCGTTCAGCCAGTACAGATCCGGATCCGGTGTTGTCATATACAGGGGCATTCTGTTCGCTTCCAGCAGGCTTTCGGTGATCTCCGCCTGCCTGTCCAATGGTAATGCCGCCGCCAGACAGACCCCGTTGCTGTCCATCATTCCCTTTGCCCAGGTGTCCAGTGCACCTGCCATGGTACTGCACCTGTACAGCCGGATCATTGCCATGGAACGCTGCAGTGCGCTTTCCGTCACAGGCTGATGCCAGTCACTGTCGTATGTGGAAGCCGTTCCCGCAAGGGTGGGAATTGCCAGCACCAGTGCGATGCACAACGACACCAATCCCATACCCTTCGGATATTTCCGGAACCGCACCAGTGCTTCGATCCGTCTGGTGATATTTCTGCCGCCGTTGGAGATGGAAGTGGTACCGGGGGTACGGGCATACTTTTCGGACGCCATGGACAGCAGGATCCCGCCGTACAGCCGTCTGTCTTCCCCTTCCAGCCGCTCCAGTACCCGGCTGTCGCAGAGGGATTCCATATCATTTTCGATCCGGTTGCACACGTACCACAGGAACGGATTGCACCAGTGGAGACACCGGAGCACACACCAGAACAGATTCTGCCACACATCCCGGTGTTTCAAATGCAGCAGTTCATGGAGCAGGATTTTCTCATCCACCGTCCCCTCCGGCAGAACCAGCACCGGACGGATGATCCCGCAGACAAAGGCAGTTGACAGTCCCCGGATGGTTACGGCATGGCACCTTGAAAGACCGTAGGCTTCACAAACTGTCCACAACTTTTCCTCCTGTTCCGGTGAAAGTGCTTTTCCCCGTCCCACAGCAATCCGGAGGCAGATATAGGAAACCAGATACCGGAACAGACAGATCACGATGCCCACGCCATACAGCACGAAAAGCCAGTCCGTCACACTTTCCGGCATCCCGGCACACACCGGCATGATATGACGGATAGACAACGGCTCATACGCTCCCGTATATGCCGATGACAGTTTTACTTCCACAGATGCTTTGGCGGTTTCCAGAAACAGCGGCAGAGGCAGAATCACATACCGCTTCATCCATACCGGCAGCAGAATCCGCAGGGCAAACAGTGTCCAGATCCCGTACTGCCACCGATAGGATAGCTTGTCGGCAAAAATCCGTTTGCAGAACAAAATCAGAGCCGCTGTCATAGAAACACTCAGAGTCTGCAGGAGAAATTCCCATAGATTCGACATGGGTTATACCTCCATTTCGTCCAGCATCTGCCGCAGTCTTGCCGCTTCCTCCGCTGAAATAGGGGATTCCTTCAGAAACGCTGCGATCAGATCCCCTGCCGCACCGCCGTAGACTTTGGAAAGCAGGGCTTCCCGTTCTTCTCTGGCACATTCCTCTCTGGTCACAGCGGCACGGTAAGGCTTCGAATGATCCCGGTCGATCCTCACCAGTCCTTTGGCTTCCATGCGTACAAGATAGGTGTATACCGTGTTCCGGTTCCAGCCAAGGACAGGAGAAAGTGCTTTCGTGATCTCTTTCAGGGCAAACCGTTCCCCGCTCCACAGAACCTCAAACAGTGTCCATTCCGCATCTGTCAGTTTCATTTGTATCCCTCCAAATCCACCTACAGGTGTATTACATATATATCCTACACCAGTAGGCACTTTTTGTC
>JAFZET010000386.1 GCA_017560565.1 Clostridia bacterium
ATGATGGGGGGCAAGAAGTTCTCTGTCCTTCGGATGGAGAATACAGAGCCTGTCCAGCTGATCCTCGTTCGGTACGATATCGGCGTGGGGGATATCTTCATAGAATACTTTCCGCAGTGCATCCAGGTATCCGAAGCCGTGAACACCGGCAGGCATCATATAGGTGCCCTCGCCATATTCATTCCAGGTGGACAGCATAACGAGCTTGGATTTCCAGGAATTCTTATTGTATTTTGTCAGAATATCCTCTTTTGCCCAGGTAAGAAGCTCAACCATGTCGTCAGGCTCCAGTACGGGGGTGCGCAGTCCGTTCCATCCCATCAGATTATATCCCATGGAAACGGTGGGAACCGTATGGACAGAGCCTTCTTTCATGTTGCCGATGATTCTCTCTTTGGTAAATGCAACGTCATAGCCCTGATGTCCCCAGTTATAGGCGTGTACCGCATCCATACCGCATTCTTTGTATTTGGGACTGTTGTCGCCGCAGCACATGATGATCAGATCTTTATAGCCGAGCTTTTTCACTTCCCGTCTGAGCAGGTTCAGGCATTTGTTCAGCACATCCGTACCACCTACATCTTTTGCAAGCTTGTCGGGACCGTAAATGGACATGATCGCCTTCCCATCGATCTGCATATATCTCGGGTCGGAGAAGAAGTAGTCGATAAAATACGGGATATAGTAGTTTTTGATATCATCGTATCCGCTGGGACTTCCGGACATGGCTTCCCAGAGCAGTGCGATCTTCACCTTGTCGCCGTATTTTGCCAGCATGTGACCGTCATGAATTTCCGCAGACAGCTTTGTTTTGATCATGGGCATATGGCTTTCACTGGCGTACCAGCAGTACAGCTGGAAATCAAGACCGTGTTCCGCCATCCATTTCAGTTCCCAGTCGGCAACTTCGGGAATCCCCTCATCGTAGTAACCCAGATACGGTTTGTTTTCCGGGAATGGCGTTATGCAGTCCCAACCGTAGTGGGATCCTGTTCTCCATAGTGAGCAGATATTCATACCGATATAGTAATCGCCTTTTTTCTTCGGCATCACCGGTTCGGGAACATAGTCATCCGGCAGGGGTGGTACGGGGAACGCTTTCAGGTCTGTGAACATAAGGCTTGATGCTCTTGTGCACACAAATGTGATCTTTATTTCGTCTATGTATTCCGCAGCTTTGTCAAAGGGAATGGTTGAAACCACCTTCCCGTTCAGACGGATCAGAGCTGTGTTTCTGCCGGTATCCGCTTCAATGCGCAGGGTCTGCCATACATTTTTCGAATGCTTTTTCAAATCGCCGGCGGTACAACTTATCTCATCCAGTGCATCGCTGATGGAAATGACTTCTTCCCCGGCACTGCGGAGGCTGACAGTAAGCATTCCGCCTGCCTTGGGCAGAAGATATTTCATTTCATAGCCCACAACACCGCCGGTTCGCTCAAAGCTGCGGGTAATCTCTGCGGCAGAACCTGTATATCCGGTAACCTCGCAGATGGTATAGTCAGACCCCTCTCTGTACGGACGTCTTATGATATCTGCTCTGCCCGTTCCGGATACTGTATAATCCTCCGGCATATCATGGGGATATTTGGCAACAAAACTGTCGTTGAAAAGATAGTTTTTATACAGCTTGAGATTGGCGTTGAACACGGCTTCCCCCAGGTCTTCCCTGCCGTAACCGAATTCAAACCGACAGATGCTTACGGCTTTACCGGTAAAGGGATATTCGGAAAGATATTTTCCGTCAAGCTGTATTCTGCACTTTCTGCCGTCAATGTCGAGGATGATCTTTATATAGTGCCAGGCATCATCCGTCCCGAAAACCGCACTGTCACCGGCATACATTACGCCTGTACGCTGTC
>JAFZET010000387.1 GCA_017560565.1 Clostridia bacterium
GATGGAGGCGGCAAGCGAAGTCGGCGTAAACCTGAGCCAGGGCTATAACGGCGACCTCACCTCCCGTCAGGCAGGTTCCATCGGCGGTCAGATGGTCAAGAAGATGTGTACCACACGAACTGCAACCTATACCCGTGCTGACCGCACTGCCATGGGACACAGGATGGAAATCCGTTATATAGCAGATATTGTGATATAGGGGTACATATTCCGCATTCTTCGTTTTTGTATTGATAAATTATCCTGTCGTGGAACCAATACAGGAAACAGAACAGCTTCTTTTCATTTCTGCCCCCGAAATACTGTTTTGCAGGCCAATATAAAATCCTGTATCTCTTTCGCTTTTGTGTTGGACTGCTGATACACAACGGCATACTCACGAAATTCAGGACTCCCTATATCCCGGCAGTTTCTCGTCAAACCAGGAACAGGTAATATCCTGTACAATCAAACCGCTGTCCGGATTTTCCGGCAATGTAAACACATGATACCATTTCCAATCCTCCTTTTCGATCAGGCACTGGAGACCGCCGTCTTTCAAAAATGCCATCAGTTGTTTTTTCAGTCTCTGCTGATGCGGACGGCAGCTGGCGGTACCTGCGCGGTTGCGGGTTTCGTCATCGGTTACCAGATCGAAAAGAAATTCTCTGTGATCCGGCGCGGAATAGATGTATTTCCATTTTCCGTCTGTGATCATATAGTTCCCGCATACGGCCTTCAATAATGACAGATCTTCCCGGAACAGACCCGGAATCTCTCTGGCACTGCCGCTTTTCACTTCCTGGTAGCAGGAAAAGACGGAATACACATACCCATCCTCCCGCTTCGTCAGGCTGACACCGTCCATGGGATAGTTGTCAGTTTCCACACCGGCGGTTTCCAGAAAGGTAGGAGCCAGATCCACCAGACTCACCGGTGTATCGATTTTCACGCCTCCTTCAAATACTCCCTTCTGATATACCAGCATCGGGATCCTTGCCGGCCCATCGTGCATGGATCGTTTTCCATAGCAGTGGTAATCCCCAAGCAGTTCTCCATGGTCGGCAGTGAATACGATGAGCGTATTGTCCATCTGCCCTGTTTCTTCCAGCGTATCCAGAATTCTGCCCACCTGATAATCCACGAACGACACACAGGCATAATAGTATGCTTTCATACATCGGATCAGGTTCAGATCGCTGCCGATGTCCCGGTATTTATACCGATTCTGGATCTTGTTCACAAACATCTGCATACTTTCATCGTCGCAGGTATACTTGGGCAGCGGCATCTGTACCGGATCATACAGCTTATGCCATGGAACCGGCGGTGTAAACGGCGGGTGGGGATGGATAAAGCTGGAAAACAGATACCATGGTTCTTCCGTATTTTCTCTGAGAAAAGCCATCGTTCTGTCTCCGATCCACTGTGTCGGGTGGAACCGTGCAGGCAGGCGGGAAGGCTGGGGTATATAGTACATGGGTCCTCTCACACCGTGAGCCTCGTACGCATACCCAAACCCATTCTCTACAAGCATCTGGTAATACGGTTCTTTTTCCAACGATCCAGGATGCATTTCTTCCTGCCGTTCCCGGTTCTGAAATCCACGCAAAGCATTTCCGTCCGGTGTAAAATGACATTTTCCGATCCCGTGTGTCCGGTAGCCATTCCGGGTTAGAATCTCCATAAATGACGGAATCTCCTCCGGCATCCGGTCATTGCTGAAACAGTTGGTGGCAGGCGGGTAACATCCGGTGAGCATGGAACATCTGGCAGCCACACATACAGGGGACGGCGTATAGGCTCGCTGATAGTTCACACCCATAGCCGAAAGCCGATCCAGATTCGGGGTACGAATCACAGGATTTCCATTGGCGCAGATGGCATCAAAGCGAAGCTGATCGGCAAAAATGTGCAGAATATTCGGTCTCTTCTGTGCCATTTTCAGATTCCTCCCTTTTGGTTTTATCTACAGTATACCAGTTTTTTCGAGAAATGTCAAGTATTAGTATCCTTCTGCTTTTCGGTTTCCTATGTATGTCATAGTTTCAGATGTTATCTTTATAGTGAATTTTTATCTTTTCACACGCAGTGCCCAAGAAATCGTCACATTTACGTGTTATAATAATATGAACTCTGCTCAAAGGAGGCTCGTATGAAACTTTTATATGCCGAAGATGAACCGGCTTTGTCTGAAGCCGTTGTTGATTATCTTACATACCATAAATACATCGTAGATGCCGTGTATGATGGCGAGGAAGCTTATGACTATGCCATGTCCGGCGAATATGACGGCATCATTCTCGATATTATGATGCCAAAGCGGAACGGATTGGATGTCCTTGCCGCTCTCCGCAGAAACGGATGCAGAACGCCAGTGCTTTTACTGACCGCCAAAACACAGATAGAAGATCGCATCCGGGGATTGGATGCCGGTGCTGACGATTATCTGCCCAAACCCTTTGATATGGGCGAACTGATTGCCAGAGTCCGTGCCATGCTCAGACGGCGGGAAGAATTTCACCCCGATCTGATTCGCTTTGGCGATCTGACCTTAAATATGCAGTCCGGCGAGATCTGTGTAGGGGAGATGTCCTTTCAGCTGCCCAAACAGGAATACCGTTTGATGGAGCAACTCATGCTCAACCATACCATGTTCATGTCCACCGAGGATTTATTGGTAAAAGCATGGGGATACAATACCGAAACGGATATTAACAGTGTTTGGCTATACGTTTCCTATCTGCGCAAACGACTTTCTGCCATGAACTCCAAGGTTGAGATTGTTTCAAAGCGGAATATAGGATATAAACTGGAGTTTCAGCCATGACAAAAATACTGAAACGACGATTTATCCTGTTTACCATGACAGCAGTTACCTGTCTGCTCATGTTTATCGTCCTTGCCATCAATGGACTGAACTGGATGATGCTGGAGCGTCAATCGGACACAATGCTGGAAACCCTTGTAGATGCCGACGGTATCTTTCAAAAAATGGACTTCAATCGTCCTCCGCCGTTTTCTCCGCCACTGGATATGGATAAAATGCGTGCTTCCCGTTTCTTCATTGTCCGAAGCGATGCAAACGGAAATATCGTAGATGTTAATATCGACCAAATTTCTGCCATCGACCGTGAGACTGCCAAAAGCTATGCTTTGAAGATCACAAAAGCCGCCAAATCAACCGGTCGAATTGACGGTTACAAATATGCCGTCAAGCAAATGAAGCCAGGTCAGCTCATCTTCTTTATGGACAACTCAGAGCAAAGCGAGAGCTTCCGTATGGTTTTATTTGCATCTGCGGCGATAGCGATATTGTGCTGGGCTATTCTGCTTGTTATTGTCATTTTGCTTTCGGGAAAGGTCATTCATCCTGTGCTTGTGGGTATGGAAAAGCAGAAGCAGTTTATCACCAATGCCGGCCATGAAATGAAAACGCCCCTTGCCATCATTCAGTCCAACAACGACACCATGGCGCTGATCCACGGCGAAAACAAATACAATGTGCATATCCGCAATCAGACCAAGCGGCTGAATGTGCTGATGACAAATCTGCTGACCCTTGCCAAGCTGGACGAGGATATCCCGCTGCCGACAAAATCCGTCAACATCAGCGATGTTGCAAATGAGCTGTTTCCTGCCTACACGGAAGATGCCCAGGCACGAAAACTCCGTTTTACGGTGCAGGTCGAGCCGGATATTGTCATGCAGACGAATCAGGACAGCTTCCGTCAGATGCTGACCGTTTTACTGGATAATGCAATCAAATACACACCCGACAACGGATATGTCCATGTATCCCTTGTAAAGGATGGCAGACACGTTCAGATCATCGAAGAAAACACCTGCGATCCTTCCCTTGAGCCGGAACCCGAAAGACTGTTTGAACGTTTTTACCGTGGAGACGCTGCCCGTACACAGAAAAAAGATTCCTCCGGCTATGGAATCGGCCTGTCCGCTGCCCGTGCGATCTGTGAGAACTTCGGCGGAAAGCTGATTGCAGAATACCCTTCGTCCGAAACCATCCGCTTCATCGCCAGATTTTAAGATTTCAACAAAAGTTCACAAACCTTCCCGTATTCCTTCACGTACGGGAAGGTTTTTCTAATGGTGCTCATAGGTTGACAGCGTATAATGACACCCATAGAAAGGAGGAATGCTGTTTGCAATTCAGACATGAAGTAAAACATGAGATCACGAATCACGATATGCTGATCCTGCGGCAAAGGCTTCTGGCGGTGATGACACCGGACAGCCATGCCGTAAACGGTCGATATGAAATACGCAGTTTGTATTTTGACAACCTTGACGATAAAGCCCTCAGAGAGAAGCTGGACGGCGTCAATATCCGTGAAAAGTACCGTATCCGGCTGTATAACAACGATCCGTCTGTAATCCATCTGGAACGGAAATTCAAGCACGGCGGACTTGGATACAAAACATCTGCGAGTCTTACGCCGGAACAGGCACAGGCAATTGCCGAAGGGAATGTAGATTGGATGTCCCACAGTACCGATGAAGTGATCCTCGGCTTTTATACCCGTATCCGAAATGAAGGTTTGAAAGCCA
>JAFZET010000388.1 GCA_017560565.1 Clostridia bacterium
ACAATGCATACATCAGTGTGCAGAGCAGACGATCGTTATTCGGATATCGGTTCAATCCTTCACGAAGAACACGGATGGGATTTTCGGTAATATTATGGTCGATCAACGCAGATGTTTCAGAAACGATAGCGTCTATCTCACGATGCTTTTCCTGTTCATCAACACCCAGCATTTCATCTACCGTGATCTCAAAGAAATCAGCGAGTTGCGGAAGCATGGAAATGTCAGGGCAAGCGGTTCCGCACTCCCAACGTGAGACTGCCTGAGGAGATACACCGAGATATCCGGCCAACTGTTCTTGTGTGATATTTTTTGATTTCCGATGGGCTTTCAGCTTATTATAAAATTCAATCATGGGTATCCTCCCGTAATAACAATATTGCAAGTACTTACGGAATTATTATATATGATCATTGAAAAAATGTCCAGCAACTGGTTCGATTGTATTTTACAACAAAAGCGAGAATTCATATTCAAAATAAATATCCTGTATACAAAACAATTGTATCAATATACAGAAAAATATGATATAGGTTTATTTCTGCGTAAGGGTACAACATTCATTTATACTTTAATTATATATTCCCTCTGCAAAAATCCCCACACACTCCTGCACGCATCCTGCATTTTGCTTAGAAAAAAGTTGGAAAAGCGGCTTTGTCTAACCGGGACTAGAGGCCACCCTGTGATTATCACCAAAAAATACCCGAAAAAAGGCACGAAAAAAGCCGAAACACTCATGTTTTTTGAGCATTTCGACTATCTTCTCATCGGAGTGACTGGATTTGAACCAGCGGCCTCTTGGTCCCGAATTTGAACCTGCCGTGATTGTGCGGTATTGTTTGGAATTGTTCTGTTTTTAATGCATAAATTCAGAGAGGGCGGCTATGATTTTCTCTGTAAAATACACACAAAGGCTATATCGGCAGAAACAATTCCCATTCATGCTCATTAGAACCGTATTAGAAAAATCAAGGCTCGTTATTAGAACTCACGAAACAAGCGGAAGATGGATTCGTTATCCTTCTAAAAACGTCCGCCTCATTCCTCATCCCCATCATCGAGCAGCTGAAACGCATTGATTCGAAGTTCCCGTTTCAGTTCTTCCTCAGAGGGAAGGTATGTGAAATATTTGGAGGCAAAAATCTGATTGTTGTTTTCGGGCAGGGTGTATTTTACCACTGCATCACTCTTGTCAGCGCAGAGAACAATTCCGATCGGCGGCGTGTCTCCTTCGTTCATCAGTTCGCGAGTGTAGTAGTTTACATACATCTGCATCTGACCGATGTCCTGATGCGTAAGCTGTCCCATTTTCAAATCGATAAGGACGAAGCATTTCAGAATGTAATTATAGAAAACAAGGTCAATAAAGAAATTCTGCCCGTCCAACGCAAAACGTTTCTGACGTGCCACAAAGGAGAAACCGCGTCCAAGCTCCAAAAGGAACTGCTGCAGATGGTCGATCAATGCCTGTTCTATGTCACCTTCATAGACATGTGTGTCGGGCTTAATCTGCAGAAACTCCATTACATAAGGGTCTTTGACGATCTTTTCATATTCCGGCTTCGGTTCTGCTGCCTGAATTTCGGCGGCAACGGAAGCTTTGTCCTGACTCGCCAGAATGCGCTGATAATACATGGTGTGAATCTGACGTTCCAGCTGGCGTACGCTCCATGCGGATTTTGCACATTCTTCGGTGTAGAAATTTCGTGCGGTTTCATCGGGAATACGCATCAGTAAGCGATAATGTGACCAACTCAATTCACTACACAGTGTGTAGCGATTTTGAAACATGCAATAGAATTGTCTCATATTGCGGAGATTGGCTATGCTGTAGCCTTTACCAAACTCTGCGGTAAGCTGTGCAGAAAGAAATTCCAGCAGCTTTTTGCCGTATCCGGCACGATCGCTTTCGCCGCAGGCTTTGTAGATCTGTTCACCCACTTCCCAATAGGCAGTTACCATCGCAGTATTGACGGCGGTACAGAGGTTGTGCTGCGCGGTTACGATGGATTGACGAATAGAGTGGTATGTCTGTTCAGCATTCTGCTGGATTTGAAGTTGATTCTCCATTGAAAGCCTCCTTGGGGTGGATTTTATTATATTATACCACATGATTATGAAAAAATAAATAGGGTTGTGGTTCGGAACAGATTATTATATTCTGTTTGATGTCGTGAAGTACTGCAATAATATATGAGGAATTCTCTACTACATTATGTAAATTTTTCCTGTATCCCTCCCACTATGCCATACGCAAATCCTCCACAAATTCCCGAATTCCCATATCTTCCCTCTCATTCAGCAGATCTGCAAAAGCCGGAATATACCCCATCTCATCACTGCAGCACAGTGGAGAGATTTTCATGTCAGCAAAATACCGCTTGACGGTAGGATTGTCTTTCACCTTCCCAATATTCTTCACACGATTGCATGCTTTCCGGTATGCAATCATTTTTTTATATTTGGCACTGTCCGTCTTGTAGTCACAGTATTTTCTGATAAACTTCTTCTGAATATCCTTTGACACCATAGCACCATTCCACAGTGGATCCGTGATGTGTTTCTGCATCAGATCCGGTGCCTGAGCCAGAATATTACTCAGAATATCCGGCAAGTCTTCAATGACAATATACTTCTCCCGTAGATATTCTTTTTCTCTCAGGAATGTCCGTTTGAGTGCCAGTTCAAAACGAAGCAGACCAGTGGAATGATCTGTGTCATACCCATGGATACGGAGATCTTCTTCTTTGTTGTAGATCTTAGCCTGCACCTCCTGATTGTCGTTATGGAAGAAGACACCGTTCTCGTCTTTCCATTCTTCTTTTTTCTCTTCTAAAGTGTCGGGATCCAACAGATAGTATCCGTATCTGCTGATAGCAATCTTAGCCAGTCGGATTACTTCCTGTGAAAATGTCTCCGATGGTGTAGTAATATCTTTTGTCACATCCACTCGGTACAGCTTGGACTCATACAGAAAATTCACACCGGAAGTTTTCTGTATCTCCTGAAAAATATCTGCCAGTAAAGTACAGGCGGTTCTGTATTCTTCCGGGGTAAATAATTTCTTCATAGGTTCTCCCGGATACAGGAGCTTGGCTGGCGTGACGATCCAGACAGCTTTATATATTTCGTGTTTTTTTCGTTTTTGTTTTTCGATACAGGGGGTAAATACAATCTCCATGCGAAAACCCCTGTCTGCATATCTGGCCAAAACCCATTTTTCGTTTTGGCGACAAAAAAGATCTTTTTTGTTATAGGATGCTCTCATTCTATAAAACTGCGGCAGTGTCAGATAGGTAACGCCGCTGAAAGTATGGATAAATTCATTCATGATGTGATTCTCCTTGTGCTTTGTAATTTTATATCACTGTTGATACCAATTACTGCAAATTAAAAATTATAGATACCAAAAACACTAACATAATAATAAAAAGAAAAAGTATCTGCATATAACTTAGGTTACTGGTAAGTAGTATAAGGTATATAGGGATATAGGGTTCATAGAGTCACTGATAGAGAAAAAAGCATAGAGAAACCCATAACTATATAAGAAAACACAGGAGGGCACATCATGCCAAAATTATTAACAGTCGAAGATCTGACCAAAGAGCTGGGCATCAGCAGGACTACAGCCTACCAGATTGCCCGTCAGATCAAACACAGCAAAGTCGGCAGGAGAATTCTCATAGCCGAAGAAGATTTGCTGGAATATCTTGCACAGAATACGCAGTTCCAGCAGGACAATACAAAAAATCAGTAAGTCAACAAAAACAGAAAAATTCAATTGATAAGGAGAAAAAACAATGACTACCTATTTCAACAACGAAGCAATGCACACCGAAGATCTGAACATGATCAAAACCTTCTATGCCGCCGATTATGAACCGCATCGGTTTATCAGAATCGCATTGGATAAGGATGGGATGCTTCTGGATTACATGGGGGAAAAAGAATACAAGATCCAGCAGGTCGTATTGTTTGTCTGGAAAGAAAACGAGGAATTTGGACGTATCGATTTTAAGCCGCAGGAAAAAGATAAGTATTTTTATGCAGCCATGGCAGAAAACAGCGGTGTCTGTATCAAGATGGTGTCCCCTGACTATGAATTAGACGCATATCATGAATTTTTAAGTGAGGATGTTTGTACAGAACATGGAATGGCCGGTCTGTTTGTAACCACCGGCGGTATTATTTTACTTACATATCTGGGTCCCCAGAAGCACGTGGGATTCAGCTACATCCCCAGAACCAAGAAGAATGCAATGGCTGCGGACCAACTGTTGTTGATGCTGGAACTGCTGTGTCCGCCGGAGGAAGAAGAATAAACAGTTGGCAGGAAGATAAAATCAAGCAGGACATGGGCAAATAAAAGCCTGTGTCCTGCTTGGTTTTATTGTATACCGAACCTCCCCCCCGGCCTAACCAGGGGATTCGGTATACAAAAACGGAACCCGCTTCGGTAGGTTCCGTCTATCAGTTATTTCAGCAAATCCGCAAGTACATATTCGCCGCGCTGTATCTGTGATACACGCTTATATTCGTGGATAGCGGCAATAAGCTTATCCACGTTTGAAAAATAGCCCGTAACAAATTCGGTGCTCTTTACATTTTTATACTGTAGATCCTGCGCACAGAATTCACTGGGTTTCTTTCCTGCACGTTTGAATGCATCGTATTTATTCTCACTTAAAATTACGAGCATTTCAATCTCCGGTGCAGTGATTTTGACTGTTCTGTAGAGTTGCTCGTTTTTGTGGGATTTCACGGGTGATTTGCTGTCATTTTTTTGCCGAAGGGGATAATTCATGACTAGCGATTTATATTCAAATATGAGTACCCCCTGATGGTATATATACATACTTCATATGAAATATATGTACCATCAGGGGGTATTATGAAGAAGAATCTAATTTATATAAACAAATGATTCACATGCATTTTTACAATGTAATTATTTTTGAATATACAAGTTATGACTTATCTCTTCTTGGAGATAGCGTAACCGGCAGCGGAAACGATAGCAGCTACAGCAGCTACAACGCCCATATCGAAGGTCTGGGGAGCAGCGGTGTCAGCAACATCTTCAACTACTTCGGGAGCGTCAACGTGACCAGCAACGTCGGTGGTCAGGGTGTACTTGTTAGCGGTGTTTGCATCGAACCAGGAAGAGTCGATGATCAGGGACTGGGTAGCGCCGTCATGTTCCATGATAACGTTGGTCATAGCGAAGGTGGTGCCTTCAACAACAACGATAGGAGTGTTGGAGGATTCCCAGCAAACTGCGGGCATGAAAGCTTCGATGGTGTAGTTGGTACCGTTCTGGGTGCAAGCTACAACAGCATCTTCAACGTCGCCACCAGCGGAGCCGGTACCGAATACGAAGTGTTCACCGATTTCAGCGTTACCATCATCAGCAACAACCAGAGACCAGAAGTACAGGTCGCCTACGTTGGAACCGGAAGCGGTCAGGTCAGGGTAAATGCAGAACTGGATACCGTCACCGTTGTTGTAAGAACCAACGTTACGGCCGTTCTTGTAACCAGCATCGGTAGCATCCTTCA
>JAFZET010000389.1 GCA_017560565.1 Clostridia bacterium
CTCCACCTGCCGGATTTCGGCGTTTGACTTGGATAAGGGGCTGCAGACCATGGTGGAGTGCAGCATTTATGAGGAAGGGATTTACTGCATCAATACCTCCAAGATTCTGCAGATTGTCAGAGTCATGCCGGATGGGGATGTGACCATTGAGATCGACGACCGGAACCGGGTGAAAGTGACGGGGGGACAGTCGTCCTTTGAGATCACGGCACAGAACGGTCTGGATTTCCCTACCATGCCTAAGTTTGTGGGGGAACGGGTGTATCAGATTCCCCAGCATATTATAAGGGATATTGTGGCGGAAACCGCTTTTGCCGTGGGGCAGAACGACCCAAGACCCGCTTTCAACGGCGCACTGTTCCGGATCCGGGACGATGTGCTTACCGTGGTGGGATGCGACGGGAACCGGCTGGCGGCTGCCAATACCACACTGCCCGCAGGCTCTCCCGATGCGGAAATGGTGATTCCCGGGAAATTCCTCATGGAACTGGGGAAGATGCTCCGGGACACCGAGGATGAGCTGACCATGATCATCGGGCGGAAGCATATTATCTTCCATATTGATGAAGTGTGGTTCTTCACCCGGATGATCGATGCGGAATTCATGAAATATGAAAAGTTATTGCCGTCCACCTACCGGCTCCAGTGCTATGTGTCTCCCGGGGAGCTGTCCGGAGCCATCGAACGGGCGTCGCTGATCATGGAAGATAAGCTGGGGGGCAACTCCAAGCCTTTCGTGAAGCTGTCCTTTGAGTCCGAATCCCGGTCTATCGCCATCTCCAGTGTGTCGGCCGGCGGATCCGTGTTTGAAAGAGTGCCCTGCGCCATGGAAGGGGAGGATATGTCCATCGGGTTCAACTGCCGTCTGCTGGTGGACGCCATCCGTGCCATTCCGTCGGATACCGAAATGCTGCGGATCCGGCTGAATTCTCCCCTGATGGGGATTGTGATCGAACCTGCCGGCGGGACATCCTTTGTGGATGCCTCCCCGGAACCGGAAGTCTTCGGCGAGCGTGCGCTGGATGTGAAGGGGAAGGATCGCGAAGGGGAAAAGGAATATATGTACTTCGTGATGCCGCTGCGGATGAATAAGTAAAAGAGGGAAGAAATTAAGAAGGAAGAAATAACGTACGTTCTGGCGGTCAAACATTCAATGTACGTTCTATCGGCCAAACATTTGTAGGGCGGGATGCCGACAGAACAGGATGATCGGAAAACGTTCGGCGGCTACAAACGGTTGGTTCGGCGGATGTTTGGGTTGGGATGACGTTATATATATATTTGCGAAAGGATTTTCATGCTTCTGCATATCGGTGAGGGAACCCTTGTGCGGTCCCGGAATGTTATCGGGTTCTTTGACCTCGACGGGACTTCCGGGGATGTGACGAAAGGATTCCTCCATACCAAAGAAAAAGCCGGGGTCACGGAGCTTCTGACTACCGATATTCCACGCTCCTTTGTGGTCACGGACGAAAAAGTCTATATTACACGTCTTTCTACTTCTGCGCTGCGGGGCAGAGGGGAGAAGGAAAACTGAAAATTGGAATTGAGTGAGAATACAATGAACGAGAACGAAATTTTGCAGAATACGCCGGCTGCGGAAGAGTCTGCTACGGTGTATGACGAAAATCAGATACAGGTACTGGAAGGGCTGGAAGCGGTGCGGAAGCGGCCCGGGATGTACATCGGTACCACCTCCCAGAGAGGGCTGCACCATCTGGTATACGAAATCGTGGACAACTCCATTGACGAAGCCATGGCGGGACGGTGCGACCGGATTGAAGTGGTGCTCTGGCCCGACGGGTCTGTTTCCGTGCAGGACAACGGCTTCGGCGTGCCTTCCCAGATGCATCACCAGATGGGCAGACCGACCCTGGAAGTGGTGTTCTCCGTGCTCCATGCCGGCGGGAAGTTCGGCGGTCAGGGGTACAAAATCTCCGGGGGGCTCCATGGGGTGGGTGCCTCTGTGGTGAATGCGCTGTCCGAATGGATGGAGATTGACAACTGCTACGAAGGCAAGCGGTATACCATGCGCTTTGAACGGGGCGAGATTGCCAGACCCTTCACCTGCGAGGGGGACTCTGCCGGAAAGCACGGTCTGTTTGTGCGCTTCAAGCCGGACGGAGAGATCTTTACCGATACCACCGAGTTCGATATGGACATCCTGCTGACCAGACTACGGGAACAGGCTTTCCTGAACGCCGGCATCCGGATCATTCTCCGGGACCAGCGGCGGGAAATTGCTGTGAATCCGCTGGATGAAATGGAAAAGACTGCGGAGAACGGGGAAACGCCGGAACAGGTGCTGGAGCTGCTGCAGCGGGCACAGGACGATATTCCCGAAGCGGAAAAGGATGCCGGGCTGGTGGATTCGGAGGAAACCGAGGGTGCCATTCCCAGAGGGGAGATCCGGCTGGATGCGGAAGAGAGCGGCGTGCACGGCAAGTACGTGGAATACGATCTGAAATACGACGGCGGGATCCGCTCTTTCGTGGAACACCTGAACAACGCCAGACGCTGCGAGGTGATCCATAACCAGGTCATCTATATGAAGGCGGAAAAGGGCGACATCACGGCGGAAGTGGCCATGCAGTACAATGACTCCTTCAACGAAATGATCGTCACCTTCGCCAACAATATGTCCACCATCGACGGCGGTACCCATGAAGAAGGCTTCAAGCGGGCACTGACCAGAGTCATGAACGACTACGCCAGAAAGAGCGGTACCCTCAAGGACGGGGACAAGAACCTCTCCGGGGAAGACGCCAGAGAAGGGCTTTGCGCCGTGGTATCCGTGAAGCTGCCGGACGCCCAGTTTGAGTCCCAGACCAAGGCGAAGCTGGGGAACAGCGAAGTGCGCGGGATCGTGGACAACATCGTTACCGAAAAGCTGACGGAATTCTTTGAAGAAAATCCCGGCGTGGCAAAGTCCATCATCGAAAAATCCCTGGCGGCACAGAGAGCCAGAGAAGCGGCAAGAAAAGCAAGAGAACTGACCCGGCGCAAATCCGTGCTGGAAGGCTCCACACTGCCCGGGAAGCTGGCGGACTGTCAGGAACGGCGTGCCGAGCTGACCGAACTGTATCTGGTGGAAGGGGAC
>JAFZET010000390.1 GCA_017560565.1 Clostridia bacterium
CTTGTCGATGGCCTGCGAAGCCTGTTTTTCGTACTTGGCGTACCAGGAAGCATAGTCTGTGGATTTCTGGACAATGACCAGCTGGCTCATGGCAAAGAACAGTTCGTTGAAGCCGGGGGTGAAGCCGAAGTAGTTGCAGCCCACTTCATAGGCGATGGTGTCGAACAGGATGTCGATCATGTTGCGGGAGTCTTCGTCACGGGACAGCTTGCCGGCCAGCAGTACATCATAGTAGGCAGGGATGACAGTGTCGCCGCTTTCATAGGCCAGCAGTTCCAGTACAGCACCGACCATATCGGTTTCCTGGATGGTGACCGGAACGCACATCAGACCGCCCCAGTCCAGAGAAATGTAGTTCTCCTGGGCTTCATCAAACTTGGGGTAGGGGAGGATCCCGATGTCGGATTCGTATTCCCGGAACAGCACGGCGTTGGCAATGGTGTCCAGACGGAACAGAAGGCGGCCGGAGTCGAAGTCAAACTGGTTGATTTCCGGTTCGCCGGCGGGCATGAAAATGGTACCGGGATTGTTGGCGGCCTTGTAGATCGTTTCTACCAGAGAGTACATTTTTTCGGTGTTGCAGTCCAGATAGATCTTACCGCTTTCATCTCGGGATGTCAGGTACTGGTTGCTGCCGATCACGAAGCTGGCATATTTGGAAACCTCGGGTGCGCTCATACCGTAAACGTCGGCTTCTTCCGTGTGCTGTCCGTCGCCGTTCAGGTCACGGGTAATATCCACTGCCATGTTGATCATGGTATCCACAGTCCACTTGCCTTCATAGACCAGATCATAGGGGTTTTCCATATTGTTGTCCGCGATCATGCCCTTGTTGAAGAATACGGCATAGGGGCAGGGGATCATGAAATCGTTTACACCGAAGTAGGTGTTCTGACCCAGCCGGAGTACGTCCATCTGGGTACGGTTCCACCAGTCGGCCTGCATATTGATATGGGGCAGATTGTCCAGGTTATAGAGCATACCGGTGGTGGCCATGTCGGATACTGCGGAAATACAGTGGAGCAGGGTCATATCATACAGATCGTCCCCGGCGGTAACGGCCTTTGTGATCATGCCGGCCATCTGGCTGATCTGTTCGTGCTGAACCCCGCCGGTATCTTCCTGTACGATGTCTACGTTCAGATATTCTTCCACCCGGATGGTACGGGTGAAAATGGCGTCGTTCATGGCGTCCCCGTTTTCTTCATCGGCGAAGAAGTAGTACAGGTAGCCCTGCCATGTGGGATACAGAATCCGGAATTCTTCACCGCCGAAATCCAGTTCCGGCACTTCGTGCATGGCACGGGTTTCTTCGGTTTCTTCGACGGTTTCGGTCTGGGCGGCGGTATCTGCTGTGGTTTCGGCAGTGTCTGCACTTCCGCAGGCGGTCACGGAGAGAAGCATGGACATGAGCAGCAGGATGGCAGTGATTTTACGCATGGTATTGTCCTCCCATACAGGATATTGTAGTGTGTACAGTATACCATATATCTTTTCTGTATGCAAGAAATTTTTGTAGAAAATTTCCCAAAAATTACCGGAGGACATAATAGGTGTCTCTGTCTCTGCGCAGCAGACCGCAGGCAATCATTTCCCGGCGGATGAGACAGTAGTCCTCGTGACAGGCCAGAATCACTTCGTTGATCTCTTTTTCCGTGTAGGGTGTGGCCGGTTTCAGATCCCGGAGAATATGGGCAAAAATCACTTCCCGTTTCTTCCGCTGGGCGGGGATGGTGGTCAGACGTCCGCTGCGGAAGAAGCTTCCTATGATTTCGTCCCGGTATTTCCGGTCGGCGTCCCTTGTGTCGGGGTCTGCCTGCAGAAAGGCTTCCAGTGTCAGGGAAAGCACATCCCGGTTCAGGGAGTACATCTGATAGAACTGGGTGCGGCGGCAGGTTACCAGTCCCGCTTCCTCCATTTTTTTCAGATGGTGGCAGGTGGTGGCACTGGTCAGGTTCAGACGGCTGGCAAGCAGCTCCACGTAGCACTCCTCCCGGTACAGCATGGCGGCAATGGCAAGGCGGTTCTGATCGGCAAGGGCTTTCAGCAGTTCCAGTGTGGCGTCCATCAGTTTTCCTCCCGTGCCATATAGTCTTCCCAGTAGCCAACGTCACAGAACAGGACGCCGGTACCGTTCCACCAGGTTTTCCAATCGGTCAGAATCTCCCCCACCGTGGTCAGGATCACCCGGCAGGCAAAGATGTCATCCGGATGATCGGGAACGCTGTCGGAGGCTTCAAAAGCAAGCAGCTCCATGTAATGCTTGTGGAAGAACGCATTGTGGATCATGTACAGTGTGTGGGCGTAGGTGAGAAAGGCACCCCGTTCCTCTTCCTCCAGGGCAGCGCAGGTGTTATGGTATTCGGCGAACAGCTCATGGGGCGTACCTTTTGGGTGGTTAAATACCCGGTTTGCCCACCAGTCGTGCTTTTCCTTTCCCTGTCTGCCGAAGTCAAATCCGCGGGGCCAGTGGCTGCAGACGCCCAGCATATTGGAAGCAATGGCGCAGGCTTTCTTTTCATACCGGTTCTCTTTCGGGATCTCGTTCATGTGTGCTTTCAGTGCGTCCAGACGTTCCCTGGCGATGGCGCACATAGCCTCTTGGGTTTCGTTTACAGTAATCCGGGGCATGATGTGCCCTCCTTTTAATTAGATGAATTTCTAACCACCACAGGCAGTATACCACACAGAATCCCGCTTGTCAATAGTATTTAGGAAAATATCTAATAAGATTTCGGGGAGGAGGTTGGTCGGAAGGCGGCTTGTTTTGCAGGAGTATGGGAATAAATATTGTTTTATGGTTGCAATTTTTCCGGGGGCATGATATAATGTAACAAACAGTACATAAATATTTACAGAACGAGGTGCTCCCATGGAAGAGACAAAAACGCCTGTAACGGAAGAAACTGCAGAACAGACTGCTGCAGTTCCGGAACCGGAAAATAAGCCGGAAAAAACGAAAAAAGAAAAGAAGCTCAAGGAGCACCGCAGAATCAAATCCCTGTCTCCCATGGCAACCATGATTCCTTTTATTATGGTAGACCGTGTGGGTTCCCAGAATTTCATTACGGATACTGTGGATGTGGAAAAGCTGGAAAAATATATGAAGGAAAAACAGCAGCAGGGTATGACCAACATCAGTATGATGCATATCATGATTGCTGCCTATGTGCGGCTGGTGGCGTCCCGTCCCGGTCTGAACCGGTTTATCCGTGGTCAGCGGGTATGGACCAAGCGTCATGTAGACGTTTCCCTGACCATCAAGAAGGAAATGACTCTGGAATCTCCCGATACCGTGGTCAAGATCAGTCTGCTGCCCGATGCTACCATTGAAGATGTATACAATGCTCTGAACGAAAAGATTGTCGGCTATCGTGACAACCCGGGCGGAAACTTTGATGATACAGCACGTGTGCTGAGCTACATTCCGTCGCTGCTGCTGAAGAGTGTGGTGGCACTGCTCCGTGCTATGGATTACTTCGGTCTGATCCCAAAATTCCTGACAGACCTGAGCCCCTTCCACTGCTCCTATTTCATTACGTCCATGGGCTCTCTGGGGATTCCGCCCATCTATCACCACCTGTATGACTTCGGTACCTGCCCGGTATTCTTTGCCTTCGGTGCCAAGCGCCGTGTGTATGAGCCGGATGCGGAAGGCGTCATCAAGCGCAAGTCCTATGTGGACTATACCTTTGTGCTGGACGAACGGATCTGCGACGGCTTCTATTACGCCTCTGCCATGCGTGTGCTGAAGGGTATTTTCCGTAATCCCTGGCAGCTGGACAATCCGCCCGCAGAAGTGATCCCGGATATCGACTGAGGATGCCTGCTGGATTTATAAAAATTCCGATTCGAAACGAAAAAAGTGCCTGTGCGCAGGTGCTTTTTTTGTTATGGTGAAAAACGACAAAACAAGGTGTATTTCTACGTGTTTTGATGTATATCTGCACGAAAATTCAAAAAAATATAAATTTTTTCGTGCCCTCTTGACATTCTTTTTGCCACCTATTATAATAATATAGTACAGTATAAGAAATTTCCCAAAGGTGCCGGAAAAACGGTCTTTTGCGGAAATTTTCCATCTATGGGAACAGAAGCGGCAATCGTGTATTTACAGAAAGACTGGGGCAGACTATGAGCAGACGCAGAAACAGACGATACGGGAGACGGAGCCGGACCGGCAGACGTATACTCCCTGTTCTGTTTTTCCTGATGCTGGTCTGCGCTTTTTTTACGGTTTTTGGGAAGGTGCTTCCAGGATTTGTTACGGATATTCTGGTGATCCGGGATGACGGCGATCCGGGAACCTACGTGCCGCCGGAAACCGATACGGAAACGGATATTTCCTTCTTACCGGACTGGATACTTACCGGCAGTCTTACGGAGATGGCAGATCAGCGTACCTCTTTCGCACTGTCTGCGGAAACGGGCAGTGAACCGGCGGAAACCGCTGTCAATCTGGAAACGGAAGCTGTGCCGGCTCCTGAACGTCCGAAACCGGAGCCTGTCCGGGTGATCGGTCTGATGGAACGGGTGCCTGCAGAGTATGACTACACCATGCCCGTGCCGGAAAATGAGCCGGTGGACATCAGCTATATGGAGGATGCGGTTCTGGTGGGGGATTCCCGTATGCAGGGGCTGATCCTGTACTGCGGGCTGTCCCGGATCACTTCCTATACCTACAAGGGTCTGACGGTGGATTCCGTGTTTACCCGACCCCTGATCGAATGGACGGAGGATGCGAATACACCGGAGGAAGAAAAAGTACCTGCGGAACTGTGGGAGGACGGAAAGATACCGGTTCTGGAAGCCCTGAAGCGGACGGAGTTCACAAAGGTATATATCATGCTGGGCATCAACGAAACCGGCTGGTCTGACCCCAGGGATTTTCAGACCGTATACGGCAGAATGGTGGATGCGATCCACGAATTCAATCCCCAGTGCCTGATCTATGTACTGTCCGTGTTCCCGGTAACCGAAACAGCATCTGCCAACCATCCTTACGCCAAAAACGATAAGATCGCCCTGTATAACCAGTACCTGCAGGAAATGGCGGCAGAGAAAAACGTGTTCTTTGTGGATCTGGCACCTGCCGTGGTCAATGAAAACGGCGTTCTGCCGGAAGACAGCGGCTTTGACGGGATCCACCTGAACAAGGAGTATTGTGTACAGGTTCTGGATCACATTTTCGCCCACACCGTGTCCCTCTGCAGTGAGGAAGACATACGGGATCGGGAGGAGATGGACTTCTCCGAAAGATAAGCATAAAGCACTCAGCCTATGAAAGGAAACCCAAAATGCGAAAAAATATTCTGGCAGTTCTCATGGCAGCTCTGATGCTGCTGACCCTGTTCTCCTGCGGAGAAAGCGAAACCCCTTCTGATGTGGATCTGGAAACCCTGGCGGAAAGCCTTCTGGAGGGTGGCAGTTTTGAAGACGCACTGGCGCAGATTGATGACGGTACTGTGACCATGCTCTACGGCATTGACAATGCACTGGAACAGATTGTATACATCGGCAGCGGCGCAACACCGGAAGAGATCGCTCTGTTCGCCTTTGAAAATCAGGCGGATGCGGAAGCCGGCTTTGCTCTGGCGAAGATGCGTCTGGCCGACCAGAAGGAGCAGTTCACGGACTACAACTCCTGGGAAATGCCCAAGCTGGAGGATGCTGTGGTGAAGCAGTACGGTACTTATGTGGTGCTGTGCGTATCCGGTGACAGCAGAGCGGAAGCCATACTGTCGGAAACCTTCGGTGGTTAAACAAATATCGGAATGACGGAGATCTGTAAAAGGATCTCCTTTTTCGTTTATGGTGACATACAAAAACGTGCCGCAAATTCCATTATCCAATGGATCAGCAGCACGCTTTCTTTATTTTTCGGTTTTCACATTTCCGCATCCGCTGCATCCGGTACAGCCGCCACAGCCGCCCCCGCATCCACAGGAGCCGCTGTCCGGACAGCCGATGCATTTTTTGCCGTTCTTTTTGGCTTTGTATACATAACCGCCGGCGGCACCCAGGATCAGACCCAGTATGGCAATGATGATGATATCTGCAGTCATAACAACCTCCTGTGAAAAGAATGGTAATGTATGGGAAGTCGGTTATGCCTTAGCTTTTTTCTGTGTGTTCATGCAGAGATATACACAGATGGCGGCAAAGACCAGGACGGCGGCAAGACCGGGAACAAATCCCGCACCTACCGTACCGGCGGTGAGCAGTGTACCGATCTGGTATACCAGATACCCCACAGTGAAGCCCACGCCCAGCTGCAGTGCGATACCTGCCCACAGCCATTTTGCACTCTTCATTTCCGCATTCATGGCACCGATGGCGGCAAAGCAGGGCGGGGAGTACAGATTGAACATCAGATAAGCCAGTGCAGCGGCTTTGGTGATGGCCATAACCCCGGCTACTTCCGTACCGCTGCCTTCCAGCATGGCCAACTCTTCTGCGTCGATGAGATTTTCAAGCCCCACAAAGCAAACAGCCAGTGTACCTACCACATTTTCCTTGGCGATGAAGCCGGTGATGGCCGCCGCCGCCAGTTCCCAGGACAGCACACCCACCACAGGTACCAGCAGATAGGCAAAAGGTCCGGCAATGGAGGCAAGAATGGACTGATCCGCCGATTCGGCAGTCTGCAGGGTCCAGGTGAAGCTCTGCATGATCTGCACGGCAGTGTTGCACAGCAGGATGATGGTGGCAGCCTTTACAATGTATGCCCAGCCGCGTCCGCACATGGACTGGAAGGCACGCCAGAAGCTGGGGATCTTGTATTCGGGCAGCTCCATGATGAAATAGGATTTTTTCTTCCGGTTTCCGGTGATGGCATTGATCAGCAGAGCGCAGAGGAAAATCAGGAAGATCCCCACAAAATACATCAGAGGTCCCACCCAGGTGGCATCGGAGAAGAACGCACCGGCAAACAGTGCAATGACGGGCATCTTGGCGCCGCAGGGCATGAAGGGTGCGATCATGGCGGTGGCACGGCGTTCTCTTTCGTTCCGGATGGTACGGGAAGCCATGATACCGGGAATGGCACAGCCGGTACCGATGACAAAGGGAATTACGGACTTGCCGGACAGACCCACTTTTTTGAAGATGGGATCAAGGACAACGGAAACTCTTGCCATATAGCCGCAGTCTTCCAGCAGGGCAATGAGGAAATACATCACCATCACCAGCGGCAGGAAACCGATCACGGCAATCACACCGCCTACCACACCATCGATCAGGAGGGCGTACAGCAGAGGATTGGCATCGGTCAGCAGAGCGCCCAGTGCAGCCTGTCCTTTTTCCAGAACGCCCACCAGTGCATCGGCAATCCACACACCGGGACCTGCCTGGGAGATCCAGAACACCAGAAACATCACAACGGCAAAGATCGGAATTCCCAGCCACTTGTTGGTCAGCACGGCATCGATTTTGTCCTGGGAATTTTTGTTTTTTGTCAGAACCTTACGATCTTCCACTTCGGCAACGATTTTGTTGACAAAGCTGAACCGCTTTTTGTCTGCTTTCAGAACAGCTTCCTTGCTTGTCAGATCAACATCTCCTTGGCTGTAGGGTGCGCTCTGGGCTTTCCCAGCTGCTGCAGCGGCGGCTTTGACCACTTCTACCATACCTTCACCGGAGGTGGAAACGGTGTTGATTACCGGACAGCCCAGCTTTTCGGATAGTGCTTTGATATCAATTCTGGTTTCCTTCTTCTCGTTGATGTCGGCTTTGTTCAGCGCAACCACAACCGGTACACCCAACTCCAGCAGCTGGGTAGTGAAGAACAGGCTTCTGGACAGATTGGTGGCGTCCACGATGTTGATGATGGCATCAGGGTGCTCATTCTTTACGTAGGAACTGGTGATGCTTTCTTCGGAAGTGAAGGGCGACATGGAATAAGCACCGGGAAGGTCAACGGCGATGATGTCGTCCGCACCGCCTGTCAGACTCTTCTTTATGGGATGCTCCTTCTTTTCCACGGTAACGCCTGCCCAGTTTCCGACCTTTTCGTTGCGGCCGGTCAGGGCATTGAACATAGTGGTCTTGCCGCTGTTGGGATTGCCTGCCAGAGCAATTCTCATTGCGTGTTTCCTCCTGATATGTAGGTGAATTTTGGTTTTATTTCACAGCAAATCTGCTGAAATAAACTGTGGTTAGGTATTGCTAACTGCCGGGGAATAAAAAAGTAATAAGGAATATTACTTTTTCAGCCCACAATGATGGCTTCTGCCAGTGCATTGTCAATGCTGTATCGTCCGTCTTTGATGGAAACGACACAAGTGGCTTTTTTGCGGGAAACCACCGTGATCGGTTCACCGCTGTAGCATCCGAGAGAGAACAGAAACGCTTCCAGTTCTTCATCGCCGGTTTCGACCTGCCGGATGATATATTCTTTTCCTTCTTCCGCCATCGCCAGATTCATGAAGCGTCCTCCTTGCCCGGTAAAAAACAGAATTTTCTGCGGTGCTGTCGTACAGAATACCGCAGGTGTGAATTAGTCCCGGCTAACCGGCACTCTGAAAAATACGATTAGCATTGACTAACCATGTTATAGTATATATCAAACAGGATCATTTGTCAAGCACTTCTGACAAAATTCTCCTGTATTTTTTATAACATATCCTGAATTTTCGGAGAAGGTGCCGGCAGGGCGGGATCTGCAGAAACCCAAGGAAAAGACTTGCATTGTTCACAATTATATGATATGATATATATATTCAGAATTTAGAAGAAAAATCCGAGGGAGTGAGAGAATGCAGGAATCCGGCGAGATGTATCTGGAATCCATCTATGTGCTGACGGGAAAATCCGCCCATGTACGTTCCATTGACGTATGCGAATACATGGGATATTCCAAACCCAGTATCAGCCGGGCTATGGGTCTTCTGAAAGCCAGCAACCATATACACATCGATGGCGATGGCTATATCACCCTGACCGAATCCGGAAAAGCAGTGGCGGAGCGGATCTACGAAAGGCATACCCTGCTGACCAGACTGCTGATGCGGCTGGGGGTCAGTGAGAAAACAGCGGCGGAAGATGCGTGTAAGATGGAGCACATCCTCAGCGAAGAAACCTTTGACGCTATCAAGCGGCATCTGGGCGATATGGCGGAAGATGAGGCGGCAAAAGCATAAAAAACAGGGCAGAACGGTATCCGTGGATGAACCGCTGTCCTGTTTTTGTCTTGTATGCGCTTATTTTATCACTGCATCACGCTGCCGATGGCATACAGATGCGCTTCCTTCATCTCAAACACCAGTCTGCCGGTGGTGCCGTTCAGTCCGTCAATATGCAGAGGTGCGGAAAGCTCATTGCCGAAATACTCATCCGAAGCAAAACGGACAGAACCATCGCTGTCCAGTACCTTTACCACCACATAACCGTAAGCGGATGTGGCAAAGTTCAGGTAAATATCGTCCGACTGGAAAAACAGCGGTTTTGTGACCATCTGCCCACCGTCCCCGTCCGCATACAGAGAAAGGAAACGATACCGGGGTACGGAATACGCCCACAGCCCGTCATCTTCCCAGCGGTAGTTCTTTTCCGTGTAGAAGAAAAAATCTTCCCCACGCTCGATGATGCCGCCGCAGGTGATGAAATTCCGTTCCGTCCATTCGTGGAGGTAGGTACTGCCCGCCAGAAAAGCGTCTTTCAGGGTACGATCCCAGCGGTTTCCGTCACGGGAGGTCATGAGCACCAGATCGGAGGCACCGTTGTAGCTCCAGCCGTCCCCGCCGCCGTGTTCCGGTACCTTTTTCCGGGTGGGATGGAAGCGCATGGGGAGAGAGAGCAGAATGTGCTCCGCACCGGGGATGGGACGGACAGCGTTGGTGTACAGCTGATCGGTGATGCCGTCTTCATACTGATTGAACACCGGCTCGCTCCAGTGGAGGAAATCGGTGGAAACGCAGGACTGAATGGCTCGGGCACCGCCGCCCCAGGTATCCGGATAGGCACCGTTGCAGTCAAAATAGCGGTTGTAACAGCGGTACAGTCCGGCGTGGGCGTCCCAGAATACCATATTCATGGAGTCAAACGCCCCTTTGGTGATCACCGGATGATCCGCCATGGGTGTCCAGTGGATCCCGTCCGGGCTGGAATAGACCCAGATCCCCCCGGTCTGGATAATGCCGCCGATGGCTTTATATCGTTCTTCAGGTTTACAGGCGGGATTGGTATCGTAAAAGGGAGCGAAGTTGTGGCAGCAGGTGTCCATCTTTACGATGTTGTTTTCCCGGATACCGGCATAGTCGATCTCGTTTACCGGACAGCGGGTGAAGTGCAGACCATCTCCCTTATCGCTGACGGCGAGACAGGCGGTCTGCATGACACTGGTGTCATCCTGTCCCGGCAGGTCGGGAAATCCCCTGTAGTACAGCTTGATGTTTTCCCCGTCTGCAAATACCGTCATCCCCAGAGAGCCTGCGCCCTCCCAGACGGTGTCAAAACCGATGACCTTTCCCCGGTTCTCCGGCTTGTTTCCCGTAAAACGGACGCCAGTCATGGAATCGATGAGATAACGGTCTACCATGGGTTCGATACGTTTTCCGAAAGGAATCATGAGAGTACCTCCTGTCAGATGGCGGCAGAATATCCGGTATTTTTGCCGCAGGTTTTTGCACTTGTCATCTATCGCTTGCCGGAGACTGCCTGCTGGTACAGGGCTTCCATCTGCCGGGTCATGGCGGATGCGGTAAACTTCTTTTCATAGGATTCCGCCGCACCCTTTTTCAGCTTTTTGTGCAGGGCGGGGGCATCTGCGATCATGGCGATCTTTTCCGCCAGTGCCGCCGGATCTCTCTGGGGTACCAGATACCCGTTCCAGTCGTCCGTAACCATGTAAGGATTGCCGCCGAAATCCGATGCCACCGCCGGAATTCCCAGGCTGTACCCCTCTGAAAGAGCAAGGCAGGAGGTTTCCGTGCCGATGGAACAGTTGATGCTCAGATCCATGATGTTGTAATAGGGTGCTACATCATACACAAATCCGGTGAACCGGACAATACCGGCAATGCCCAGTGCTTCTGCTTCGGCTTTCAGTGCCGCTTCTTGGGAGCCGCCGCCGATGATGAGGTATTTCAGCCGGGGATGGCTGTCCTTCAGCTGTGCCGCAGCTTGGAGAAGATAGGTGTGACCCTTGTAATCCTCCAGCCGGGCGGAAATGCCGCAGACAAAATCATCTGCCGCAAATCCCAGAGACTGCCGCAGCGCATTCTTTTCCGCATCCGGAACCTGACGCATGGGTTCCACGCCGTTGATGATGACGGTGATCTTTTTCGGATCCACACCGGTGACGGTCAGATCGTCCATGGCAGCCTGTGCCACGGCGACAATATGGGTGGAAAGGGTGTTGTTGACCAGTCCGTTGATCTGCTTCCCGGGGAACGTTGTCAGCTTTTTCGGCTGGGGAAAGGCACAGTGCCGGGTGTAGAACCGACCGTGTATCCCGCAGAGAAATGCCGCCAGCTTCCCGGAGAACGAGGAGTGGCAGTGGACGATGTCCGGCTTCCATTCCCGGATAATGGCTTTCAGCTCCCCTACAGCGGCCATATCGAAGCTTTTGTCCCGTCCATTTTCGATCTGCCGGACAGAATATCCCTCCGCTTCCACCAGTGGGATCAGCTCTGCACCCTGTGGCAGGACAATCAGCATTTCAAAATTGTTTTTATCAAAATTATGCAGGTAGTTGACAAGAAGACGTCCCGCACCGCCGATGTTGGAGTCGGTGAGGATCTGCAGTACACGTATCATGGGAACCCCCGTTGTTTTGTGATAGGTGAAGACGGGTCTATTCTCCCCGTCGGAGAAGAGATTTCAGAACGCCGGTGATGCATTCACAGCGGAGAAGCAGCGTCAGCGGGAAATATACCGCCATACCCACTGCTGCGCCGACGGTAACCATGGCAAAATCCGACCGGAACTGCCCGGAAACAAACCAGACGGCAGGTGCCATGCACAGAGCGGCAAGTACGGTTTTGCAAAGATCCAGCCAGTCGGTACCCCGCAGACGGATCATCCCCCGGCGATGGGCACGGACAGCGTTGATGAGCATATTCAGAAAGGTAGCACCACCGGACAGCAGTGCGATCAGCTCTACCGTCACTCTGTCGGCACAGAAGCCGGAGAGAACCAGCAGAATCCCCACATTCACGGTCATGGCGACCAGTGCGCTGACCATGGGAATTTTGGTTTCCTCCGCCGCAAAGAAACCTTTGATGAGCACCTCGTTGACGGCAAGAAACACCATGGACAGGGCAAAACAGGACAGTGCACGGGCAGTCAGAACGGTGTCGTCCGCTGTAAAGTTCCCTTTTTCGAACAGGAGGGCAGTGAACGGCTCCGAAAGAAGAACGATCCCCACCGTGATGGGTGCAATCATGTACACAAGGGTTTTCACCGAGATCCGCATGAGCCGGTCGGTTTCCTCCGATTCCCCGGCAGCGGCGGCACGGGAAAAATAGGGAAAGAGCAGATTGGTGGCTACAAAGGAGAACAGTCCCACCAGTATGGTGTACAGCCGGTTGGCATATCCAAGCACCGTGATGCCGCGTCCGTCCTCAATACCGGAAGCCAGCCGGGTGTTGATCAGGGTACAGACCGGTGTGGTCCAGGTGGACAGCAGAATGGGCAGTGCGTTGCGGATGGCACGCCGGATGGGCTCTGTATACAGCGGTGTCCTCAGCCGCCAGGAAAAACCAAGCCGGTGGAGGGAGGGAATCTGTACAAACGCCTGTGCCGCCCAGCCCAGCAGCATGGCCACCGCCAGTCCGGTGATGCCGCAGAGGGGATTCAGAGTCAGAAGATACCCCACCATGATGCCGTTGGAAACAAGAGAGATCACGGCAGGAATGTTGTATTCCCCCATGGACTGAAGATAGCCCACGAAAGAGAAGGCCAGTCCGGTGAAAACGATCATGGGGAAAAGGATCCGGGTCAGCTTTACCGCAAGGGTATGGGTGACTGTGTCCAGCTCCGGTGCCATAAAATCCACCAGCGGGGAAGCGAAAACGATTCCCAAAAGGGCAATGGACAGGGTGATGACCAGAATCAGATTTACATAGGAACGGGCAAAGTCCAGTGCTTCCGCTCGACCTTTTTTTACCAGCAGACTGTTGTACACCGGGATAAACGCAGAGGTCACGACCCCGCCGATCACCAGATCGAACAGGGTCACGGGCAGACGGGAAGCGGTTTCGTAGGCGATGGCTTCCACCGAATCGGTACCGTAATTGCCGGCAACCAGGGTATCTCTGACCAGTCCCAGTACCTTGGCGGCCAGAATAATGATGCCCATCAGGACAGCCGTTCCCGCAAAGGAGCGGTTTTTCTGTTGTTCAGGCATGGTGCTGCTCCTTTCGCAGTGTACTGTTTTACAGTTCAGTGTTCTCCCCGGATGGCGTCCCACATCCGATAGATAGATTCGTTGTAGCGCTTTTTGTCGGCCAGCCAGGCGATGCCGTGTTCCGCACCGGGAACGGTCAGCAGTTCACTGATAGCCGGATCGCAGTGGGCAAAGTTTTCCACGCTCATGGCACAGGGGACAAAACCGTCCGCTTCTCCGTGGGCGATCAGGATGGGCAGTCTGTTCTTTTCCAGCGCCAGCCCGCAGTCCCCGGTGAGATACCGTGCCTTCTCCGATTTTCCGGGCAGGGAGAACCATACACCGGCAAGAAGCCGGATCCACAGTACGGCGGCATAATAGATGGGGAAAGGCGGCAGACGAAACCACTGCTTCAGTACCTTTTTACAGATGGCGGCGGGGGAGGAATAGCCGCAGTCCGCTATGATGGCGCGGACATTGTCCGGCAAAGACTCTCCGGCGGTCAGCATGACGGTGGCGCCGCCCATGGACACGCCGTCCAGCATCACGGGAACATCGGGAAAACGTTCTTTCAGATACGCACACCAGTCGGCAACGTCATACCGTTCCAGCAGACCGAAGGTGATGTATTTCCCCTCACTGCCTCCTCCGGCACGGTGATCGATCAGAAACAGCCCGTACCCTTTCTCATGCATCCCCCGGGCACAGCCGGAAAAGTCACAAAGGGGGTGGGAACGGTAGCCGTGTACCTGCAGAAAAATGCCTTTGGGATCTCCCTCCGGCGGAACATAATGCCCCTGCAGACGGAGTCCGTCCCGGCTGGTGATATAAACCGGCGGCTGCGCATGGGAACGCAGAAATTCCCGCCCTGCCAGTACCCAGGGGTGATCCGTTTCCGGAACGTGCTCGTAAATGGGGGGCATCGCATCCGGATCTGTCCAATAGTCCGGCACCTTTTTCCGCAGGCAGGCAAACCTGGCCATATAAAGCCCCGCTGCCATCACCAGTACAAACAGTACGCCTACGGCGATCAATATAGTTTTTATCATGGGTCGTTTCCTTTACTGCCTTACAGCATTTTCAGAAATTCTTCTTCGCTCAGTACAGTGACGCCCAGTGCTTCCGCTTTTGCCAGTTTGGAACCGGCGTTTTCTCCGGCTACCACATAGCTGGTTTTGGATGAAACACTGCCTGCAGCCTTCCCGCCTCTTGTCTTGATCTTCGCAGAGGCTTCGTCACGGGTCATGGTGGAGAGGGTGCCGGTCAGAACGAAGGTCAGTCCCGTGAAATTGGCGGCGTTTTCCGCAGTTTCATCGGCAGAGGAGACGGCTTTTTTGCCCTCTGTCACCACACCGGCGGCTTTCAGCTTGTCCACAATGGCACGGGTCTCCGGCAGGGCAAAGTATGCCACCACCATGTCTGCCGTGATCTGTCCGATATCGTCCACCTGGCAGAGATCTTCCACCGTGGCGTCAAACAGAGCGTCCAGGGAGCCGAACCGGCCGATGATGGCTTCCGCAGCGGCTTCACCCACCTGACGGATACCCAGTGCATACAGCAGTCTTTCACCCCCTGCGGTTTTGGAATTTTCCAGAGCGGCTGTCAGATTGGCGGCGGATTTTTCTCCCATCCGGGGCAGGGCGGCAATGTCTTCCTGCCGCAGGGTGTACAGATCCCCCGGATCGACCACAAGGCGGTTTTCGATAAACAGCTTCACCAGCGCAGGTCCCAGCCCGTCGATGTTCATAGCCCCCCGGCTGGCAAAATGGGTGATCCGCCGTTCCAGCTGTGCGGGGCACCCCGGATTTACACAGCGCAGGATCCCGGTGGCACCCGATGTACCGGCAAGCAGAACGGAAGTGGGACCGTCATCCGGTATATCGGCGGTCAGTTCTTCAATTCTGTCTTCCGCATCGTCCCAGATCAGCTTTTCCCCGCAGGAGGGACAGATTTCCGGGAAAGCAAACAGCACTTCACTTCCATCCCTTTTCTCGGGAACGGAAGACACAATTTCGGGAATGATGTCCCCCGCTTTCTGTACCCGTACCCAGTCCCCCAGCCGGACATCTCTGTCCCGGATGATGTCGATATTGTGCAGAGTCGCACGGGATACGGTGGTTCCGGCCAGCTTTACCGGTTCCAGAATGGCGGTGGGCGTCAGTACTCCGGTACGACCTACCTGCACTTCTATATCCAGAAGCCGGGTGATCTTCTGTTCCGGCGGATACTTGAAGGCGGCGGCCCATTTGGGTGTGGAGGGACCTTCTCCCAGCAGTGTGCGCTGGGCAAGGGAATCGATTTTGATCACAGCCCCGTCAATGTCGTAGGGCAGATCATCCCGCATCTGTCCGATGGCTGCAACTGCATCCACAACGGTGTCCACATCGGTGCTGACGCACTGTACGGCAATGGTTTTCAGTCCCAGTGCGCCCATCCGGTCAATGGTTTCCCTGTGAGAGGCAGGCGCATGACCGTCCGTGTACAGATCTCCCGTCTGATAGTTGAACACAAAGATGGAAAGCCCGGCTTCTTTTGTCCCGGCGGAATCCAGACGGCGCAGGTTTCCGGCAGCCGCATTGCGGGGATTGGCCCATAGCTTTTCTCCCGCTTCTTCCCGTGCGGCGTTCAGGGCGGCAAAACTTTCGTGAGGCATATATACTTCCCCACGGACAGACAGGGAAACCGGTTCGGTCAGCCGGTGAGGAATGTCTCCGATCACGGCGATGTTTTCCGTTACGTTTTCGCCGACAGTACCGTCCCCCCGGGTGGCACCCAGCACCAGAACACCGTTTTCATAGGTCAGGCAGACGGAAAGCCCGTCGATTTTCGGTTCCACGGTAAACAGGATCTCTTCCGCCGGAACCCCGTCGTCCAGCAGGGCAGTGCGGACACGGGTAAGAAATGTCCGCAGTTCCTCTTCATCAAAAACGTCCGTCAGGGAACCCATTTTCACCGGATGGGTCACTTTGGCGAATTTCTCTCCGGCACGCCCTCCAACCCGCCTGGTGGGGGAATCCTCAGCAGCCAGTACCGGCCAGGCTTCCTCCAGTTCGGTCAGCTCCCGGAACAGGGCATCGTATTCGTAGTCGGAAATCTCCGGCGCATCGTTTTCATAGTAGAGTTTTGCGTGGTGGGCAATGGTTTTCCGCAGCAGGTCGATTCTGGCTCTGGCTTCCTTCTCGGTCATGACTGTCCGCTCCCGTGAAAAAGTTACATAATATATATAGTATAGTCCATGGAGCGGGGAATGTCTACCGTTTTGCGTAAACTTTTTTACTTTCTCACAGCTTTCCCGCCTTGACGGGTTCCGGGAGATGCTGTATAATAAAACTGACAGCAGGAAAAAGGCAGGTGATGTTTATGCGGGAGCAGCTGCGAAAAGAAATCGTCAGACGGACGGGTGAATATGTGCAGTCATCGGCTGCGGCAGAAACGTATGAGAGGGAATCGGCAAGGATCGCTGCGGAATATGACAGGTTGGTGGCGGAAGGAAAGACGGAACTGGAAGCCTACCGTGCCCTGCTTGCGGATATCGATACCATGAAAGCGATTCTGGCATCCATTCCCCCCTCGGAAACCATCCGGGCGGCAGAAGAAAAGAAAGAAAAAGCAAACCGGAAAAACCGGAGACTGCGGAAGCTGGCAGGCGGAATGCAGGGAGTGATGTGGTGTCTGACCCCTGTCTGGTATTTTCTATCCAGCTTTATCACAGGGAACTGGCATCTGACCTGGCTGGTCTTTCTCGGCTCTGCGGCAGGCTCGATTTTACTGAATATTCTTGTGAAATACAATGAGGGAACCCCTCTGCGTAAATGCGGCGGCTGGCACGGGATTTTCTGGATCGCGCTGGTCATGTTTTATTTCTGGTTAAGCTTCACCTTCGGGGGCTGGGCGCTGACATGGCTGATGTTCCCTGCAGGTGCCGCAGTCGAAATCCTCTGGAAGACGCTGAACAAGTGATTCTATATAGATAACCGGAAAAATACCGAAAATCAGGAGGAAATACCATGAAACAGTTTCCCCGTACCACAGTAGGCGGCATTTCTCTGCCTCGGATGCTGATGGGAACCAACTGGCTGCTGGGCTGGAGCCATACCAGTGCGGCGGCGGACAGATCCATCAAGGAAAAATATGCCTCTCCCGCCGATTTCTACCCGGTGTTTGAGGCCTATCTGGAAGCCGGGATCGATGCCATTATGGCACCTGCCAGCACGACCCCTATTATGGTGGATGCCATCCGGTATGCCGAAGAAAAATCCGGCAGAAAGATCACCATTATCGACACGCCTGCCATGAATGTGGACGACACTGCCGAGGGGCGTGCTCAGGCGAAGGAGGTCATCCGGCACAGCAGGGAGATCGGTGCATCCTTCTGCCTGATCCACCACACCAGTGTGGAACAGCTGATCAACAAGAACAAGCGGATCATTGACCGGCTGCCGGATTATCTGTACATGATCCGGGAAGAGGGGCTTCTGCCGGGTCTGTCCGCTCATATGCCCGAGGTGATCCAGTATGCCGACTGGAACCATTACGATGTGGAAACCTACATCCAGATCTTCAACTGCATGGGCTTCCTGATGCAGGTAGAAATCGAAAGCGTTGCACGGATCATCTGGAACGCCAAACACCCCGTCATGACCATCAAGCCCTTCGCCGCCGGTCGCTGCACGCCTTTCGTGGGGCTGAACTTCAACTGGAACGTACTCCGGGAATGCGACATGATCACTGTGGGTGCCGGCTCCGCTGCAGAGGTTCGCGAGGATGTGGAGATCTCCATGGCTGCTCTGGAACGCCGCTTCCCCGATCTGGAGGGACGCAGCTCCCCCTTTAAGCAGGCGGTTCTGGGACATCATTGAGTCTTATATACAGGAAAAAGCCTATACCGAATGAGGTACAGGCTTTTTGATTTACAGGGATTTTTATCTGCCCTCTCTTGCCCGGATCGCCATGGCAAGACCACGGAGGGTCAGCTCCACCCGGTTGTCACGGGGCCAGTTCAGCAGGATGATTTCAGGGGTCAGTTTTTCCTGCAGCAGGGCATACACAGCATCGATGTCCAGTTCCTTCCCGCAGGTGAACACGGAAGGCAGTGCTTCAAGGAACGCCAGATCCAGTTTCATGTTGTAATCATATTTCCGTTCCACACCGTAACGGTCGGCAACAGCCGGAGGGAACACATCCGTACAGATTCCGTCCGCCAGTTTCTGACAGGGTCTGCAGGCGTCGTCGGCACCGGTGGTGAAAGCAATCGTGTCGATTTTTCCGGCGGACAGGAGATTACCGTAATACCCCATAACGTGTCCGTAGGGACTGTAGGTGTCAAAACAGCCGCCATTCTCTGCCATTTCGTACAGAAAATCCAGAAAATGATGGGGTTTGAATACTGCGCGCATACTGAAAACCTCCCGGTATGAATATTTATGAAGGGAGCGGGTGGGGTTTATACGAGGAATCTCTTGATTTTTTTGGAGGAGGTCTTTTCAAACTCCGTTTTGCGGAATTCCAGTTTGTGGATCTGCTTGAAGGAGGGCAGTTTTTTGTTCAGTGCGGTGATTTCCTTCTGGATCTCACGATACAGATCGGCATCGGCAGCACCGGCGAATCTTTCTTCAAAGGCGGCAGTGTTGGGGAAGATCACGGCAGTCAGCTTGGTGGAACCGTCGGCTTCTTCACGACCAACCACTACGGCTTCGGCGATCAGATCGATCTTGCCAAGGTATTCTTCGATTTCTTCCGGGAAAACGTTCTTGCCGTTGTCCAGTACAATCACGGATTTCATGCGTCCGGTGATGGTGATGTAGCCCTTCTTGTCCACAAAGCCTACGTCGCCGGTGCGGAACCAGCCGTCTTCGGTGAATACTTCCGCATTGGCCTCTTCGTTGTTGTAGTAGCCCAGCATCACGTTGTCACCTCTGACCTGGATCTCACCGATCACATGCCCGGCTTCATCCACTTCGGTACCGTCAATGCGGATCTCACAGCAGGGAACGGAAGGACCGATGGAACCGCACTTCCGGGCATAATAAGGCGTTACAGCCACCAGAGGCGCACATTCGGTGATCCCGTAGCCTTCATACAGAGCGATCCCCAGAGATTCAAAAATCGGGATCAGAGAGGGATCCAGTGCCGCACCGCCGCAGATGATCTTTTTCAGATTGCCTCCGAATGCCGCACGTACTTCGCCGAAGAGCTTTTCGGAAACGTCAATACCGATTCTGTTCAGCACGCCTGCGATTTTCAGACCGCCGGAGAGTGCCTTGTCCTTGCCGGAACGCTTGGCTTCGGACTGGATCTTCTTGAACATGGTGTTGACAAACAGGGGAACCAGCACAAGTCCGGTGGGCTTGTATTCCTTGAAGCTGTTCAGTACATGGCGGAGGGAATCGTTGATGCAGACGGTCACACCCAGATTGACAGCGGCCATCATGCAGCACAACTCATAGGTGTGGTGAATGGGCAGAACGGATACGATGGTATCATCTTCGGCAAAGTCTACAGTGGCGTCAGCGGAGGTCACGGCGGCATAGATGTTCTTCTGGCTCAGCATGACGCATTTGGAAGAACCGGTGGTGCCGGAGGTAAACAGCATTTCTGCCAGCCGTTCCGTGTCGATGGGCAGATCCAGCAGGGTCTGACGGATGGTGTCGTAATCCACACCGGCGGTATCTCCCTCGGCCAGAACACCGGCAAAGGACAGACAGCTGCCGGGAGCGTCATCTGCCGGGGCAAAGGAAACGGTGAACTGTACGGAGGGATGGTTTACGGGCAGATCCCGGAAGGTTTCGTTGAAGGTGCCGGAATGGATCAGTGCCACGGCGTCCACGGAAGCCAGAAATTCACCGATTACGGCAGGATCCAGTTCCTTGTCCATGGGAATGGCAACACCGCCGGCCAGCAGGATGCCCAGATAGGAGGCAACCCACCAGGGGGAGGTTTCCCCGATGATCCCGATACGGATGTTTTCGTTCAGACCGCCGGTCAGAGAGGGCTCACCCTTGGCACAGGTGCGCAGAAGACCATCGGCAAAACGGTATACCAGTGCGGTGAATTCCGCAAAGGTCAGGGACTTGGTTTCGCCCTTTTCCTTCCAGACATACATGGTCTTGTCGCCCCAGCTTTCCAGGGACTGACAGAACTGTGCAATGTTTTCCACATGGTTGAAGATATGCTCACGCCGCTTGTGACTGCGGACTGTATACTGCTTGCTCATGTTGATTCTTTCTCCAAGTAATATTAGTTTTCGGAAATCTGGCAGAGACCGTTGTCCAGCTGTTCCAGAATGGTGTAGAACTGCAGAAGCTGATCTTCCGTGATACCTGCGGTAACCTGTTCCACGGCGTCTTCCAGAATGATGCGGACTTCGGTCA
>JAFZET010000391.1 GCA_017560565.1 Clostridia bacterium
CATGGTCGGACAGATCCCGGTAGTGGCGGCTGTCGGAACACTGCACCATCAGGTAGGGAGACACAATGCATCCCGGCCAGGTGTTTGCCACCGCATACGCTACTTTATCCCAAGCAGGACAGTTTGTTTCCGAAACGGGGCTGGGTTCCATGTGACTGCCCACGGTCAGTGTTACGGTTTCGTCGCCGACTACTGGGTGACTCACTGGATGACTCACCCGGTGACTCCCCCGGTGGATCACCCGGCGGATCCGTTCTACGGCACCCTCCACTGTGTCGGCAGGAGACAGGCGAAGGTTGGCGGTCATTTCTGCCGTTGGCGGGATCACATTGGGAGCTTTGCTGCCGGATGCCTGGGTGAACGCCACGGTGGTACGGACAAGGGCATTGATTTCAGCGCCGGATTTTCTGCCAAGCAGGTCAATCACGCCGGAGAACAGCCACAGATTGGCAAAAATCATCCGGTACAGGAAAGTGGAATGGCGTCCCAGAGTATCAAACATTTCCGCTGCCGGTTTGGACAGCCGCATGGGGAAGGGATTGTTTTCCACTGCACAGCAGGCTTTGGACAGAATTCCGATGGGGGTATGCGGCTTGGGTGCGGAAGCATGACCTCCGCCGGATTTTACGGAGAAGGTCAGGTTCAGCATCCCTTTTTCCGCAATGCCGATGAGACCACAGGGCACCTTCACCCCGGGGAATACATTTTCCACCACAGCACCGCCCTCGTCCACCACCAACGCAGGTCTGATCTGATGTTCACTGAACCAGCGCACAATGTTGGCAGCGCCCTCTCCGTTGACTTCCTCTCCGCCGGAGAATGCGAAATATATATCCTGCGCAGGCACAAAGCCTTCCCGGATCAGGTGATTCGCTGCGGACAGCACCCCGTTGAAAGTAACTTTGGTGTCCAGCGTTCCTCTGCCCCATAGCACGCCGTTTTCAATGATCCCGGCAAAGGGGGGCTTTTCCCAGTTTTCTTCTTCCGCCGGTACCACATCGTAATGCGCCATCATCACGGAAGGAGCATCATGCGCTTTGCCCTGCCACAGGAACAGCAGTCCTCTGTCAGGCAGACGGGTCAGAGTGCAGGTTTTCCAAACATCCGGATACAGTCGGGGCAGAAGACCGATCAGCTTTTCAAACTCTCCGTCATCCTCCAGTGCGTGATCGTAGTAGGATACGGTTCTGCACTGCACCAGCTCCCGGAGAGCGTCTACTGTACTCTCTCTGTCAAAGGTCACAGGTTCGTTTTCCGTCACAGGTTCTGTTTTCGGGCGGAACAGGACAGTACGGATGAAGATCACACCCAGAAAAACGACTGTCAGTTCCAGAAGAATATACAGCATTACAGCCATCCTTTCTTATATAGAATCCGGCTCACGCCCAGGGTGAACAGCACGCTGACCGGCACCATGATTCCCACCGTTCCGGCATTCAGTGCGGGAACAGCGATGAACAGTACCAACATCAGAGACACGGGCGCAATGGCGATCTTCCAGTTCCGGGAGACAAACACCACGCCCAGACCGCCGAACAGTGCCGGCAGAATCTGCGCAAAGGCAGGCTCCAGTACCGGTGCATTGAGGATCGGAGACAGCGGTACGATCAGGATCACGCCCAGAATGATGATCAGGGTGGTCACGATGCTGGAGACGGCAATGGCAATGGTGGACACCACTTCACCCTCGTCCGAACCGGCTTTGACGCCTGCCTGTTCCATAGCGTTCAGGGCACAGGGCAGCTTCAGGTTGGAAATGTTTCCTGTCACAAAGGACAGATAGGAACCGCCCGCCCCCAGCATGGGTATGTAGGTGATGGTTTCGATCACGCCCACTGCCCAGTACATGGGAGCCGTGGCAACAAGCCCCATCACAAGACCGTGCAGATCGGGTGCCGCACCGAAGAGGACGCCCACAACCACCGGAAACGCCAGCAGGATCACCATCATGGAAAGATTCCATACCGTACCCCAGTGGTGTACTTTATCCATATAGGTATCGTATTTTTTCATGCTTCCATCCTCCTTAGCCAAGCCATGCCGTGATAGGAACTGCACTTGCCATTCCGATAATCAGGCTCACCGGCAGGGCATAATCGGAGATCCACCGGGCTTTTACTACCTTAACCAGTACTCCGGACAGGCACATCACCAGTGCCGAAACTGCCATGACGCATACCGGGATCAGCCCGGCGGCAGAGCCATGGAAGATCGTGGATACATCACAGAATACATACCCCACAAAAGCGGCGATCATACCGATAAACATGGCGGACTGGAAAATCTCCGCCCACTTTTTGTCTCTCTTTTCCAGAGATACCATCCCTTTCTGCATCCGTTTCGCCAGTACCGGCACCAGCCAGATCCCCACCATAATGGAGAGGGTCATGACCGATGCGATGGTCACATACTGAGATGCGGTCAGTGCGCTTACCTGTCCGAAGGTCAGCCCCATGGCACTTTCCGCATTGGCTGCCGCAATGGTTTCATAGGACAGGGATCCCACCACGCTGAGCCGGAGCCAGGGCAGTGCCACACCCAGATCCTTTGCCAGTGTGATGACACTGATCACGATCGCCACAGCCGGCGCAATGGTGAATACGGCGGCGGTTACGGTAATTCTGCGCAGTTTGACCGGATCCATGCCGATTTCGCGCCCCCGTTTCCAGGCTTTCACCAGGAAAAATACGGACTGTCCCAGCACTGCGGCAATGATTACGGCAACCAGTCCGAACAGTATGGGATGATTTACGTTAAAAGTCATTGTTTCACCTGATTTCTATTGGATTCTGTATATTTCTTCTGTACGGTCAGTAGTTGGTGCCGGGAGGATCGGGAAAAGCACTGCCGTTTTCATCTCTGTTGATGGGAACTGCTTTCAGGTGAAAACGGATGCTCTGACAGGGGCAGACCAGATCCATTTCATACTTTTCTCCGGAGCCTCTGTACGTGAAGTCTCCCCCGCATCGTATGATCTCACACCAGGTATACACTTCCGTCATCACTCTGGGACACATTCCGTCCGGGCAGGCATAGGAAAACGTGAATGTATCGCCTGCTTCAAAGCCAAGCCTGCAGTTTTCTGCTTTTCCTTCTGTGACTGTCAGCGTAAACGCCCAGTCTTCCACGATCCATTTTCTCAAAATCGTTTCCTCCCGGATGATTTTATTTCACATCCACCGCTCCGGCAAATTCGTTGGTTCTCACTTCGGGTACCACCGGCACGCCATTCCAGAAAAATCCGTCTATGGTTATGTTTTCCACCCGATGTTCTCCGTCCGCACCCCGGAAGCTGCAGACAGGCATGGGCATTCCGTCATCGGTGAGCACCTGAATGTTCCGGTAGGTGATATCATGCACATGACCGAGAATGCCGTCCTTTGTCCACATATTGCAGTACATCCACACGCAGATTGCGTCCGGTACATGGTATGCTTCCGGCGGAGCGTATACCATGTCATCGCTCTGCTGGTATACGGACGCTCTGTCGTATTTGGAGTATTCCACCCGGATATCCTCATACAGTACATCATGGACTTCCGCACGGTCGCCGCTCTGGATCCGAAGACCGCCGGAGTCATTCCGGATGATATCGATGTTGCGGAAGGTGATGTTCTTATATTCGTCCGCTACGGTTTCCGCACCGATTTCCAGCGCTCCGCCCCAGTCACACCAGAGGACACAGTTTTCCACCAGAATATTTTCCAGATTCCACAGTTCCGCCGAAGGCGTTCCCGTGCGCAGACCCTTGAGCACGATCACATCGTCAAAGTTCCGCAGGAAGCAGTCTGTCACATGGACATTCCGGCAGTTGCAGAAATCGAACCCGTCCGCATTGTACCGCCACATCCCGATGGCTTTCAGGTTCCGGCATTCCACACCGTCGCAGTTGAGCAGGGTCATGGTCCAGGCACTGGAGTCCCGGAGAATGATGTCTTCGATTACGATATTCCGGCAGCGGGTCATACGGATGATGCCGCTCTGGTAAGTTTCCCGCTCATACCTGGACTGATCCAGAATCCCTCTGCCGTAGATGCCGATGTTGCTGCAATCCGAGGCGGATACCATACCATGTACAACCGCACCTTCGGCGATGTACAGGCTTTCTCCCTCATGGAGTGTGATCACACCTGCATTGTGAATCCCGGGACCGTAGTAATACGTGGCGTTCTTTCTCTTTTCCCGGTCGTTTTCCGTTTCCGCCGGATCTGCAAAAATATGCAGGTTCCCGTGGCGTCCGTCAATTTCCAGGGAATACTGTCCCACTTCCGTCAGGGTGAAGGTGATCTTCCGTCCGTCGATTTTCAGCGGTATTTTCTTTGAGAGCGGTCTGATAACAGCTTCACTGAAATCACGGCTCATGGTTACGGTAACTTCCTGCGGGGATGCTGCCGCAAAGTTTACAAAATATGCCAGTTCCGTCTGTTCGATGGGGCGCTGTTTGCCGGGCCAGACCCGGTTGAAGGGCATGGCAGACACCCGGCAGACATAGCAGGGGACTTCAATCTGTCCCACCTGTACACGATACCGGGTTGATGTGGGTTCCGGTTTTACAAAAGGATAGAGCCATGCGCTCAGCTTAGTTTTCTGCATGGCATCAAAGATGGCGTCCGCAATGGCCTGCATTCCCTTATCGGAAGGATGTCCTGCCACACCGGGATGCTCGAACAACCCGATAGCCTGATAGTCTTTGGAGTGGAGATGCTCCAGAGAAACATACGTCACACCCAGCATATCTCCCGTCTGAAGGATGTATGCTTCCTTCCGGTCATGCTTCCAGAAGGGTCCCACGGCGTAGATACGGATCCCCGGAATCTGGAAATACCGGATCAGCTTCGGGAATGCCTCACCGAAGGCATCCACCTTTTCCTCCGGCGTGTTCTCACAGATCCGCAGGATCAGCACATCCGGTGCCCAGTCCCGCAGCTCTGCAAGGTTTTCCAGATCGTATGTATCCGGTGCCCGCTCGAAATCTGCAATATTCAGTACCTTGTATTCCACAGAAACCTGTTCTTTTTCTTCAATCATTCTGTTCAGGCAGTGTACATAGTCTTTTTCCGCCGCAGAAGCCGCCATGCCCCATTCGCCATGCCAGCCGATATCGTGGTTGATGCCGTGCAGGGTAATGCTGTTTCCCAGATACAGGATTTTCATAAGGATACCTCCATTTTCCACAGAGTGTTGATTTCTGAAAAGTATACGGAATCTTTCCGTTCTTTTTTCATTATACAGGATTTCGGGGCAATTATCAACCGGATTTTGTAAGAACTGCCGGAGAAATGCAGACAAAATTACCGAAAATATGGCGGGATTCCGTACAGCTTCCATATCCATAAGGCGGGAAGAAAGCTATGCCCTCTTGCAATACGGGGGAAAATCATGTATAATACAAATGATAAAGATGAAACCCGAAAAGGAGCTTTGTTCTCATGTTTGATATTCTGACCGAAATGTTCGCCCGTCCCGGCAATGCTTTTTCTGCGCTGCCATTCTGGTTCTGGAATGACCGTCTGGACAAAGAGGAACTTGTCCGGCAGGTGGACGATTTTCATAAAAAAGGTGTAAACGGCTTTATTATCCACCCCCGTATGGGTATGGAAGTGGAAGGCGGCTATATGGGTGAGACTTATCTGGATATGGTGGAAGCCTGTCTGGAAGCCGCCAAGAAACGCCGGATGCTGGTGATGCTGTACGACGAAGCCATGTATCCCTCCGGCTCTGCCCACGGTATGGTGGTGGCCTCCAATCCCCTGTTTGCCGCCCGGGCACTGTACGCCCGCCCCACCGGCAGTTATACGCTGGCAGAAGGGGAAGAAGCACAACTGCGCATGGCACTGCAGTTTGGTGAGGACGGAAAGCTGACCGATGTCCGCACCGGGGAAGAGGGGGAAGAGATTCCGGCTGACTATGTGTGGTACGACTTTATTCTCGGCTTCACCGGCGGAACCATCCGGGGAATCGCTCCCGATGAGGAAGACGGACAGCCGAACGCTCCTGCCGCTGCTGACCTGCTGAATCCCGAAGCCACGGCTGCGTTTATTGCCTCCACCCATGAAGTGTACTATAAGCGGTTTGCCGCCGATTTCGGTTCTGTGATCACTGCTATTTTCACGGACGAACCTTCTCTTACCGGACGCTGTGCGAACATGGGCAAAACCGAAACCGATGAGAACGGACGGATCACCGTGACCCACAGAATCCCGTGGACTTATGATTTCCACGAAACCTTTGCCGCCTGCGGAGGAGATGCCAAAATGCTGGCCGCCCAGCTCTTTACCCCTGCCGAAAAACGACTGGCAAGAGACGGGAAGTACTGCTATGACGCCGCCCTGCGGAAGGGACTGCTGGAATCCTACTACAAGCCGCTGCAGGACTGGTGCTTCCGTCACGGGATCGCCCTCACCGGACACCCGGCGGCCAGCCAGGACATCGGCATGGAGGAAGCCTTTGACATCCCCGGGCAGGATCTGGTATGGCGCATGGTGGAGCCCGGTACCGAGCTGACCTCCCCCGACTCCCCTCTTGCCAAGTGCAGTGCGGATATGGCACGGCATAAGGGGATCGCCCGGAATCTCTGCGAAGCACTGGGTGTGTGCGGTCAAAAAGGGAACCCCTGGGATCTGTCCCCGGCGGAGATGATGTGGTATCTGAATTTCCTGTTTGCCAGAGGGGTCAACATGATCGCCCCCCATGCCTTCTACTATTCTCTGAAAACACCCCTGCAGTCTGATGAAAGACCGCCGGATGTGGGTCCCGGCAATATTTTCTGGGATCAGTATAAGCCTCTTGCCGGCTACATCAAGCGGATGAGCTGGCTGAACTCCACAAACAGCAACAATCCCCATGCGGCTGTTCTCTGTGACGGCGACTATATGCCCGTGAATCCGGTGAAGCCCCTGTATGAAATGGGGTACACCTTCAACTACCTGACCATGGAACAGCTGGAAAACCGGGTACGTGTCCATGACGGTAAGCTGTATATCGACCGGTATGTATACGATACCCTCCTGATCGACAGCCGCCTTCGCCTGACTCCCTCGCTGGTACGCAAGATCGGTGAGTTTGTTACCCTGGGCGGCAGGATGCACAGGGGCAGCGACTTCAGGGACTTCATGAAGAAAAATGTAAAGAAGACCTCCTATTTCGATGCACAGAACCCGAATATCCGCTTTGTGCATCTGACCAAGAGCGGCTATCCTTTCTTCCTGCTGTTCAACGAAGGGGATACATGGGCAAAGGGGCATCTGGTTACGGATACATCGGGTACCTGCCGCCGGTTTGATCCCTTTACCGGGAAGACAGAGCCGGTGTATGCGGAGCTCTGTGCGGACGGTCTGCGTTATCCGGTGGAAATCGCACCATGGTCTGTTACGGTGCTGGGCATGAACACGGATCTTCTGCCGGAACTGGGTGAAAATCCGGCTGAAGTGCTTTCCGAGATCACAGCCCTTTCCGATACCCGGCAGACATTTACATACACACCTGCCGAAAACCGCCGGGTACGCTTCTGCTGCAATGAAGTCCTTGACCGGGCGGATGTGACTGTCAACGGAAAGAGTGCGGGTGTGCTGCTCTACAAGCCATACCGGCTGGATATTACGGATCTGCTGACGGAAGGAGAAAATACCGTGACATGGACTGTCACCGGCAGTGCCGCCAACACCTACGGCAAGCCTGTCCCCACTGGTGTCACCGGCGCAAGGGCAGAGATTTTTGAGATCCGCTGACAAAGGAGGACAACATGACGATACGAACCTGTACTATGGACGATCTGGAGGCGGTGAATGCGCTTCTGCATCAGTCCTCCCTGCTGCACAGTGAAGGCGTGCCGGATTTCTTTGCCGGTCATGAAATGACACTGAGTGCGGACGCCTTTGCCAAGCATCTGGCGGAAGACAACACCATCCTGCTTTGTGCCGAAAACGATGACAGCAGGGTCTGCGGCGTGTGCCATATATCCCTGCACAACCGTTCCGGTTTTGTGGAACTGAAAAACGCCCACATCGAAAATATCGTGGTGGACGAGACCTGCAGAGGGCAGGGGATCGGTCATGCGCTGATGGCGGAAGCGGAAAAGCGGGCAAAGGAATGGGGGGCTGTGCACCTGAATCTGCTCTGCTGGGACTTCAACGACGGCGCATACCGGCTGTACCAGTCCCTGGGTATGCGTCCCAAATACCGGTTTTTGTATAAGGAACTGTAATTGCTGACCCCCGAAAGGAGATAACTGACATGATGGAAATCCGTGGAAAAGCACTGACGATCACCGCAGTGCCCGAGAAAGCTGTATACAAAGTCACACTGGCAAACGGTGACACATGGGAAATGTCCGGACGTGCCTACGTGGAGCTGTCCGACAGAACAAAGCTGTATCTGGACGAAGCCGAGGATGTACAGACCGCCGAACGGAAAACCGGCACATGGCAGGGTATCGGCGCAGACTATACCCTGCCGGGCGGTCTGGTGCTGCATACGCTGGTGTACGTGGAAAATACCCGGGACGATGTGTATTTCGTCAACCGGCTGGAAGGCGACCGGCTGGGGCAGATCCGTTTTGTGAGCTTCCCCTCTGCTGTGCAGTACGACGTCCCGGAGTATATGGGATACACCGTTCTGCCCCGGATGCAGGGTACCATCATTCCCGCCGGTCACCCCATTGAACTGCGGTTCGGCGTGGACGAAGGACAGGACACCCGTCAGGAAACCGGCATCATCTACGAGCGCAATGCCTATATCCCTCTGTTCGGGCAGGTGCGCTACCGTCAGCCCAACACGAAAATCGGCAGAGGCGGCGGTTATATGCTGGTGTACGATACTCCCTATGACGCCAACTACGCTCTGCAGGGCGAGAATATCCAGCCTTTGTTCAAAACTTCCCTCGGTCGTATGTCCTATCCCCGGAAGCTGCTGTACCGCTTCTTTGAGGACTGCGACTACAACGACTTTGCCCACAGCTACCGGGAATATCTGGAAGAACGGGGGCAGATCGTGACGCTGGCGGAAAAATGTGCGAAAAATCCGGCGGTGGAACGCCTGCTGGGGCAGCCCATCATTCACGAAGGCATCGCCACCCACATTTCCGAACAGTCCCACTTTTATAACAAAGAAGATCCCGCATCCAACGACCACTATATTACCTTCGCTGA
>JAFZET010000392.1 GCA_017560565.1 Clostridia bacterium
GGTCTTTGTGTGTCAAGAGATATTATTTATTTTTCGTTTTTTCAGAGAATATTCTTCTGTGAAATTGACTTGTCCGTCCAATAATGTTATAATACAAACAGATTACTTTATCGGAAACAGGAGATATTTGTATGAAATTTGTTGTGGATTATAAAGCAGAAAATATTCTGCGTACACCGGAGCCTGCCATGGCTTCTCTGGATGGTGAGATCGGTGCACGGTTTGATCGGTTTGTGTATGAACGGATCTCCGGGCAGTTTGCTCTGGATGAGATCTGGCGGGAAGCGGAAGAGTGCTTTGCCGACCAGTACGATGACGAATATGCCGCCGGGATGTGGCGGGGGGAATTCTGGGGCAAGCTGGCTCTGTCCGCCGCCCGGGTCTGCGCCATGAAGGACGATCCCAATCTGAAGGAAGAGATCCGTGCCTCCGTGTACAGAATGCTGTCTTACCAGAGAGCGGACGGGTATCTGAGTACCTACCGGGACAGCGAAAGCGTATTTCCTCCGAAGAAGGAAGATGCTGTGCGGGATGTGGGCTGGGAATGCCCCTACAACTGGAACATCTGGGGACAGAAGTACACGCTGTGGGCACTCATCGAATGCGCCATGCTTCTGGACGATCCCATCGTACTGAACGCCTGTGTGAAGATGGCGGATTTCATCGTGGATCAGGTACACCGTCTTGGCTGTCGGATGAAGGACATCGGCACCATGAACGGTATGGCGCCCTGCTCCATCATGAAGCCCCTGCTGGTGCTGTACCGGCTTACCGGGGATACCAAATACTACGATTTCTGCCTGGAAATTGCAGCAGAATGGCAGAGAGAAGACGGGGAACTGCCCAATCTGATTACCAATGCCCTCTCCGGTGTGCCGGTATCCAACTGGAGTGACAGGGCCAAGGGCTGGTATGCCAAGGCGTATGAAATGATGTCCTGTCTGGACGGGCTGTGCGAGCTGTACCGCTGTTCCGGCGACGAAACCTATCTGAAAGCACTGACCATATTCTGGGACACCACAAAAGAAAGCGAAACCAACATTCTGGGCAGCGTGGGCTACTGCGAACAGTTCTTTGAAGCCGCAAAGCATCCCAATGCTGCCACGGAAGTATGCGATGTGATCCACTGGATGCGCCTTTCCTACGAGCTGTTCCGGCTTACCGGGGAATCCAAATATATGGACGCCATGGAAAAGGCCTTCCTGAACGCATTCCTGGCAGGGATCTACGAAGACGGCAAAACCGGTGCGTTCTTTGTCCGCAGTGCCGGTCGTCACTGGACTGCCGAACCTCAGGTACAGACCAAATACCAGCACTGCTGCGTGAACAATGCCGCCCGTGGTTTTGCCAATGCCGCCGAGTCCATCATCATGGCAGACGATGCGGGATACTTTATCAATATGTACATTCCCACTCGGATACGGTTCGGGGAAACCTCCTTCCGGATCAGCTCCGGATATGCCGACAACGGGAACGTTTCCATCATCATCCGGGATGCGGAAGCAGGTGCAAAACTCCGTCTGCGGATCCCCGACTGGTGCCGCACCATGACGGTAATCACCCGGGACGGTGAAAAGGATATCACCAATGCCTACACAACCCGCACCGGTTATGCGGAAGTAGTCCTGACCGGCGGCGACACCATTGTGAAGGTACGCTTTGACATGACGCCTGAAATCCTGGATACCCCTGCCGGAAACATTGAACTGCCGGAAACCGATTACCACAGACTGCGCTGGTGTGACTCTGTTGTGGGTCCCTGCGGCAGAGAACAGATGCTGTACCACCCCATGTGCGTGGTGCGCCGGGGTCCTCTGATGCTGGCCCGTTCCAAGAGAGTTGGCAGTACCGAAACGGAAATGTTCAGCGGTGAGACACTGTACGGCAAAGAAAGAACCTGCACCGGCGTCCGTACCATACGTCACGACCGGCTTCTGACTGCCTGCCGGATTCAGTTTACCTGCGACGGTGAGGAAAAGACATACGTGATGTGCGACTATGCTTCCGCCGCCAACCGGGATCTGGAAGA
>JAFZET010000004.1 GCA_017560565.1 Clostridia bacterium
GCTGGGATTCTGCCATTGAACTACACCCGCACATCTAACGCCTGTATATGATACCACAAACGGATTCCTTTGTCAAGAGGTTTTTCAAAAAAATATAAAAGATTCTCAAAAAAAAGTTACGGGTGGAATTTGATGGATTTCTTTACCCTTCATTCACAAATTCTTCCTTGTATTTGCCATACAAAAAAGGTACACTATGTACATCTATCTGTATTTTGCCGGGGTGTATCATGTTCGGATATGTCAGACCGCAGGTTTCTTCCCTTCGTGTCCGGGAATATGAATGGTACCGGGCGGTATACTGCGGGCTGTGCCGTGCCATGGGTTCGGTCAGCGGACAGGTTTCCCGGCTGACACTCAGTTATGATTTCACATTTCTGGCTCTGGTGCGGCTGATCCTTTCCGATGCGGAAGCGGTTTTCGTTAGACATCGCTGTGCTGTGCATCCCCTGCGTCCCCGGCTTATGGCGGAAGAACACCCTGCTCTGCGGTATACGGCAGCAGCGGCAGCATTTCTCACAGAAGCCAAGCGGCAGGACGATATGGCAGACGAAACCGGAAGCGCACGGATCAAGCCCGCTCTTCTGGCTCCGGTAACAGGCTCCATGGTGCATCTGACCGATCGCCGTGCGCCGGAATATGCCCCTCTGGTTCCCCTCATCCGGGAACATCTGGATCGGCTGACTGCTCTGGAGAAAGCCAGTTGCCCCTCGCCGGATGAAGCAGCACAGGTTTTCGGCGTCCTTCTCGGGGAGCTGTTTTGTTATGGACTGAGCGGTTCTGCTGCGGCTGTGGCAAGATCCATCGGAATCGGTACCGGACGGTTCCTGTATCTTTGTGACGCCATGGACGATCTGGCGGAAGATATCCGGGAACATCGGTACAATCCCCTGGCACTGCTGTGGGGAGACATGGCACTGGATGCGGAAGGAAAGCCTGCCGAGCCGGTAAGAAGTGCTTTTTCCACCGGAACACTGCTGGATCTGGAAAAGCTGGCACTGGCAGTAGAGCTGCTGCCCGGTCATCCGCTGACGGAAATTGTTAAAAATATCATATATCTGGGAATGCCGGATGTCGCCGGACAGATCGCGGCAGGTCATTCCCCGGACAGAAGCCGGAAGCTGACAACGGTATCGGATTCTGTCCCTCAAACCATACACGGGAGTCAACCATGAAAGATCCTTACAGCGTGCTTGGGGTTCCGCGCACCGCTACTGACGACGAAATCAAAAAAGCCTACCGGGATCTTGCCCGGAAATACCATCCCGACAACTATGCAGGCTCCGATCTGGCAGATGTGGCCGAAGAAAAAATGAAGGAGATCAACGAAGCCTACGAAGCCGTTCAGCAGGAACGCAAGGGCGGCGGCAGTGCTTCCTCTTCATCCTATTCCTCCTACACCTCCTCCGGCACTACCTCCTTCCCCCAGATCCGGGAACTGATCCGCAGCGGTCACTATGCGGAAGCGGAACTGAAGATTGATGCTACTCCCGCCGGCGACAGAGGTGCGGAATGGAACTACCTCAAGGGCTGTCTGTTGGTACAGCGCGGATACTATTATGATGCGCTGAAATATATCGAGGTCGCCTGTTACCTGGATCCCACCAATGCGGAATACCGGGAAGCCAAAAACCGAATGCACGTCCACTCCACGGCTTACGGCTCCCCCTATCGCACCGGCGGTACCGATATCGACTGCTGCGGACTCTGCACCAATCTGATCTGTGCAGACGCATTCTGTGAATGCTGCGGCGGCGACCTGCTCACCTGCTGCTGATCTCTGTGAGGTATTTTTATGAAAATGCATTCTCAAATTCCCGTTTCCCGAAAGGTTGCTTTTTCTGCCATTCTGGCGGCTCTGTCCGTGGTACTCCTGTACATCGGCAGCATCAGTGTGCTGGATCTGTCCTCCGTGGTGATCTGTGCCCTGCTGACCATGCTGGTCATGGTGGAAGCGGGGGAAAAATACGCCTGGCTGACGGTTCTGGTAACGGGGATTCTGTCTCTGCTGCTCCTTCCGGTGAAGCTGCCGGCGGTGCTGTATCTGTTTTTCGGCGGGATCTATCCCATCCTGAAGGCACATATAGAAAAAACACCCTACTGGCTCAGCTGGCTGTTCAAGATTTCCATGCTGGACACCATGCTGCTGGGAGCAATGGCCCTCTCCAGACTTGTTTTTACTGCGGAAGAACCCTTCTTTGACTTCACCGGCCTCGTTCTGCTGGCGGGTACCGTTTTCTTCATCGTATTCGATCTGGCACTGACCGCCTGTGTGACCGCCTACATCACCCGTCTCCGCAAGCGGCTGGGACTGAAAAAACTGTTCTGATATCCCTCTCCGTTCTTCTGTCCCCCGGGCAGGAACGGAGATTTTTCATTGGGACGTTTTTTCTCTTGCAAAAACAACCGGTTTCTGCTATAGTTATGGTATAGTATCCTACATCACAAAAAAGGAGTCCCTATTATGTATCAGTTTTTCTCTCCCATGCAGATCACCCCTGCCGGATGGCTGAAAACACAGCTGCGGCTGCAGGCTGACGGTCTTGCGGGAAACCTTGACAAAATGTGGCCGGATGTGAAGGACAGTGCCTGGATCGGCGGAAACCGTGAAGGCTGGGAACGGGTTCCCTACTGGCTGGACGGCTTTCTGCCTCTGGCGTATCTGCTCCGGGATGAAGACATGATCGCCCGGGCGGAAAAGTATATTGTCTCCATTCTGGACAGACAGTGTACCGATGGCTGGATATGCCCCTGCTCCGAAGCGGAGAGACCCGGATACGATGCCTGGAGCTTCCTGCTCATCGGCAAGGTACTGGCCATGTACTGTGAATTTGTCCGGGATATTCCCGAGAAGAAGAACCTGTGGAAGCGTGCGGACAAAGGTCTGTATAAAGCCATGGAATGCCTGTACCGGCTGATGGCAGACAGCACCATAAAGCTGTTCAGCTGGGGAAAATTCCGCTGGTTTGAGGGGCTGATCCCCCTGCAGTATCTGCAGAGCCGGTATAAGAAGGACTGGATCCCCGCTCTGGCAAAGCTCCTGCGGGAACAGGGCGCCGACTGGAACAGCTTCCGGGACACCTGGGAACGCCCCATCAACGAATGGACCTTCCACACCCATATTGTCAACATCGGCATGATGTTCAAGTACGAAGCCGCCTGGTGTGCCCTGACAGGGGAAGAATATACCGATATTGCCGAAGATCTGTGGCAGTTTCTGGAAGCCAGACACGGTACGGCAGCAGGCTGCTTCACCGGCGACGAATGCCTGTCCGGTACATACAACAACCAGGGTACCGAACTGTGCAGCGTGAATGAGCTGATGTATTCCTGTGAACTGCTGTACAGTATCACCGGCAGGAGCATCTGGGCAGACCGGCTGGAAAAGCTGACCTTCAACGCACTGCCTGCCACCATTTCCGATGATATGTGGACCCACCAGTACGACCAGCAGGTGAACCAGATTTCCTGCGAAAGACTGCCCGGCCGCTCCATTTTCCGCACCAACGGCAGCGAAGCCCACCTGTTCGGTCTGGAACCCAACTACGGCTGCTGTACCGCCAACATGGGACAGGCGTGGCCCAAATTTGTACTGTCCGCATTCCGCAAGACCCGCACCGGCATCGAATGCCCCATGATGGTTCCCGTCCGGCTGGATACCAAAATCCACGGAAAAACTGTTTCTCTGTGCATTGACACCGAGTATCCTTTCCGCCACGCCGGCGTGTATACCGTAACCGCACCGGAAGCCGTAAAGTTCACCCTGAAGATCCGGGTTCCCGGCTGGGCAAAAGGCTGCACCGTCAACGGAGAAAAATTCGGCGGCAAGATGATCGTTTTCTCCCGGGAATGGGTCGGCACCACCGAAATCCGTGTGGAATTCTTTGATGCTCCCCGGATGGTCAGCCGTCCCCGGAAGCTGAAGGCAGTAGAATACGGTCCTCTGCTGTTCGCCCTCCCCATCGAAGCCGAATGGACAATGCGGGAATACGAAGCAGGCGGCGTGGAAAGAAAGTTCCCCTGGTGTGACTATGAGCTGTCTCCTCTGTCCGAATGGCGTTACGGCTTTGCTTCCGCTGACTTCACCATTGTGAACGCTCCCGTTTCCGATGTACCTTTCTCTGCCGCCGCCCCTGCCGTGAAGCTTTGTACCCGTCTGGTTCCCGTGGCATGGGACTATGCCGACGGCTTCCGGAACATTGCCGCTCCCGCTCCCGTTTCCGACAAAGCAGCCGGGGATGCTGTCGACCTTACACTGATTACCTACGGTGCCGCCAAGCTCCGGATGACCGAAATGCCTATGGTGAAGATGCCCAAATAAGGCATAAATTTCCTGTGCAAACCATCTATTTGACGACTTTTGTACATCAACAGTCGGACAGACGGTTTGCCATATACATCGGTTGCTGAAAATTGCATAAATTACATGGCGTGTTGCGATTATTTATCATGCACAACTGCCGAAAATGACTCCATTTCGTTGACAATGGGGTCATTTTTGTTGTATAATATAGGTTAAATGGGAAGCTATGTCTACCCCCTGTGGGAGCCGCTCTTCCCTGTGAAAAAACAGAACAGAAAAGAGACAATCCTATGCTGAAAAGTATGACCGCATTCGGTCGTGCCCGTGCCATGACCCCCTCCGGCGACCGGGATATCACCGCCGAACTGCGCAGCGTCAACAGCCGGTATCTGGACGTATCCGTGCGTCTGCCCCGGATGATGAGCTTTCTGGAAGAAAAAATCAAAGTGTATCTGGCCGAGAGAGGCATTTCCCGCGGCAAGATCGAAGTGAACATCAACGTCAACGTGGTATCCGAAGAAGGCGTGGAATACGTACTGGACACTGCCGCCGCCCGCTCCTACATTGCCGCACTGGAAACCCTCAGGGACACCTTCGGTCTGCGGGACGATATTTCCGTTATGGAGGTGGCATCCAACCGGGATCTGTTTACCGTAAAGAAACCGGAAGACGACATGGAACGGGACTGGAACGATGTGAAGCCGGTTCTGGCTGCCGCCGTGGATGCTTTCCTTGACAGACGCTCCAGAGAAGGGAAGAATCTGGAAGAAGATATCGTAAAGAAGTGCGAGAACATCAAGGCACTTGCCGCCAAGATCAAGGTACTGTCCGAGGGCGAGATCACCGGATACTCCGCCAAGCTGGAACAGCGGATCCGTCAGTTCCTTGCGGATTTTGATGCGGAAGCCGCCGAACAGCGGATCCTGACGGAAGCCGCCATTTACGCCGACCGTGCCGCCATCGATGAAGAACTGGTACGTCTGGACTCCCATTTCGGTGCCATGGCGGACATTCTTGCCTCTGACGAAGCCGCCGGACGGAAGCTGGATTTCCTGCTGCAGGAAATGAACCGGGAAACCAACACCATCGGTTCCAAGGCAGGCAACGCCGAAATCGCCCACCTTGTAGTAGACATCAAGTGCGAACTTGAAAAGATCCGCGAACAGATCCAGAACATCGAATAACCGGGCAGTCCCGGCTGGCGGTCTCCGGCACTTCTTTGGTCTGTAAGGAGAGCGATCCCATCGGGGGCACAGCCTCCGGCTGTTTGTATGGCTTTGGATGGGCTTGCGGGAGGTTTTGATTTGCCTGGTATTCATTTTGTAAGGAAGAAAGATTGTAAGGTATGAGATTTGTAAATGTAGGATTCAACAACATCCTGAATGCTGACCGGATCGTGGCAGTGGTCGGGTCCGATTCCGCACCGTCCAAGCGGCTGATGCAGGATGCCAAAGATATGGGTCGTGCCATCGACTGCACCAGCGGACGGAAGACCCGTTCCATTCTGGTGATGGACAGCGACCATGTGATTCTCTCCGCCATCCAGCCGGAAACCCTGGCAGCCAGACTGGAAGGCAGCACAGAAACCGAAGAAGAGGATGAAGACGACAATCCGTAAAGGAGGATCGTATGGAAACCAGACTGCTGACCATGGATGCCGATGGGTTTACCCTGAATGGAAAGCCCTTTGATCTGGCATCCGGCGATTTCCACTATTTCCGTACCCTGCCCGGCGGCTGGACACACCGTCTGCGGCTGATGAAAGCCTTCGGGCTGAACACACTGCAGACCTATGTACCGTGGAACCTCCACGAGCCGGAAAAAGGGCATTATTGCTTCGAGGGATATCTGAATCTGCGTGCCTTCCTGGAAGCCTGTCAGGCGGAAGGGCTTTGGGTCATGCTCCGTCCCTCCCCCTACATCTGCTCTGAATGTGACTGGGGCGGACTGCCGTACTGGCTCATGCAGGAAAACTGTACACCCCGCACCATGGACAGCGCATTCATCGGTCATTACGAGACCTATTTCAAACGGCTGATGACGGAGATAGAACCGATGCTGTCCACCCGCGGCGGTCCCATCATTGCCGTGTCGGTGGAAAACGAATACGGCAGCTATGGCATGGACCGGGAATACATCCGGTGGACAGCCGATCTGTACCGTTCCTGCGGCATAGATGTTCCCCTGTACAACACCGACGGGGATAACATCTATATGCTGACCCACGGAGGACCGGAAGAAATCTGGTCAGGGATCAACCTGGCTGCTGTCACAGACGCCTCCCTTGCCGCCCATCGTACCTATCAGACCGGTTTTCCCATCTATGTGGGAGAAATGTGGGGCGGCAGAGCACTCCAGTGGGGCGGTCGGTTTGCCAGACAGACAGCGGATGTGATCGCAGAACGGTACCGCAGTGCCCTGGAAAAGAACGCCCATGTGAACTTCTATATGTTCTGCGGCGGTACCAGCTTCGGCTCCTTCAGCGGCGCCAACTTCGGCGTATACCGTGCGGATGTGCCGGATGCCAGACAGCGGTATGTTCCCTTCCCCACCAGCTATGATGTGGACGCTCCCGTAACAGAAGACGGACGTCCCACGGAAAAATATTTTGCCCTGCGGAAAGTGCTGGCGGAGCACAGAGGGATGGATGAATCTTCCCTGCCGCCGGTGCCGGAAAACAGACCTGTTCAGACTGCAGGAGAGATCCGCTGGCTGACGGAACGCCGGGTATTGGATCCTGCCGTCCTGGACTGCCTGACAGAAACAAAAGTTGTCTCCGGCAATGTACGCACCATGGAATCTCTTGGACAGGATTACGGCTTCGTACTGTACACCACCTATATCCGTGCCGCCCACCCGGACTACACCTATTACGTAAGAATCGAAGGACTCCATGACCGGGCGGATATTTTTGCGGACGGCGTGTATCTGGGCACATACTACCGGGACAGAGACAATGCTCCCGTATCCTTCCGTGTACCGGAGGGCAGTGTGCGGCTGGACATTCTGGTGGAAAATATGGGTCGGATCTGTTATGGATATAAGATGCTCACTGAACATAAAGGCATCCTGGACTGCGTGATTCTGGACAGAGCTATGGGGGACGGGAAACCGTATCCCTGTGCCTCCATTGTCACCGGCTGGGAAAACCGTTCTCTCCCCTTCCGGTATCCGCAGGTGGAAAAAGCCCTGCAGACAGACGCCGCAGACTCCTCCTCAACCCGGACAGAACCCCGGCTGTACAGCGGCATTTTCACCGCAGAGCCCGGCGTGGACACGTTCCTGTCCTTCTACGGCAGAAACATGACCAAAGGACAGGTCTGGATCAACGGGTTCCCTGTGGGGCGGTACTGGGCTATCGGACCACAGGATACGCTGTATATTCCCGGCGACCTTCTGAAGGAAGAAAACCGGATCGAGATTCTGGAGCTGTACGGCAGTGACACTCCGCCGCAGGCACAGTTCTGCGATACCCACCAGCTTGACAGACTGACAGAGAATATGGAAGTGGTTCTGGCATGATGCCGGAACGAAACATACAGGAGTATAAACATATATGAACAAAGGACTTGTGTTTGTGGTTTCCGGTCCCTCCGGAAGCGGCAAAGGCACCATCGTAGAGGTGCTGAAAGAGAAAGCCCCCAACATCGGCGTAGCGGTTTCCGCCACCACCCGTGCCCCCAGACCGGGCGAGGCAGAAGGCGTTACCTACTACTATAAGACCAGAGAAGAATTTGAAGCCCTGCTGGCCGCCGGAGAAATTCTGGAACACACGGAATACAGCGGCAACCTGTATGGCACGCTGAAATCCGAAGCGGAAAAAGTGATCGGCGAAGGCCGCGACCTGATTCTGGAAATCGAAGTGGACGGCGGCGGACAGGTCAAGCGTCTGCTGGGAGACGACTGCGTGCTGGTAATGCTTCTGGCACCGGATGCCGCCGAGCAGGAACGCAGACTCCGTGACAGAGGTACCGAAGAAGAAGAAACCATTCAGAAGCGTCTGCAGAAAGCACGCTCGGAGATCGCCGTGGCCGGTGACTACGAATATCTGGTACTGAACGAAACCGGCAAACAGGAGGAATGTGCCGAAACCCTTCTGGCAATACTGAAAGCGGCACACAATACATACCCCAGACTGCGGTGCATCACGGATCACTATTTCGACTGATCCGCCGCAGAGCCTTATCATTCCGTAAACAATTTCAATATCATACAGAAAAACAGGAGAAAAGAACTATGATTTATCCTTCTATCGCCGAACTGACCCAGGACGGGAAGATCAACCGCTACACCCTGGTGGTTGCTACTGCCAAGTGCGCCAGAATCATCACCGATGAATATGTAAAGCAGAGAGAATATGCCGAAAAGGTAGCCATGAACAAGGACAGCGAAAAGAGCAAGAACATCTCCAGCCTGATCCGCAAGGAATACAGAGACGAAAAGGCTGTCAAGAACGCCATCAACGGTCTCCACAACGGCGAATTCCGGATCCTGTCCGATGAAGAAGCTGCCGAACTCCACCGGAAGCAGGCGGAAGAGGAAGAACAGAAGAAGGCTGAAGCCGCTGCCCGTGCCGCCGTAGAAGAAGCCGCTCTGGCTGCTGAAGAAGCACTGGCCGATGAATACGACGAAGACGAAGAAATCACCGATGCCGATGCTGCCGCCGCTGCCGATGCACTGGAAATGCTGCTGGGTCTGGCAGGGGATGAAGAAGAAGACATCGAAGACGAAGAATAAGCCGGAGAATATCTGACAAATCAGCCGAAAGGGGGAATACTGTGGGCGAGCTGGCTTCTGTACACATTCTGGATGTGCCGTACCATGCGGATAAACAATACACCTACTATATTCCTCCGGATATGGCAGATCACTGTCTGCCGGGCTGTCTGGTGGAAGTACCTTTCGGTGCGGGGAACCGCCGTATGACCGGGATCGTCACCGGTCTGCCGGAGGGAGAGGTGAAATCCACCTACAAGCCTGTCACCGCTGCCGGGACTGAACCGCTCCTGTCGGAAGAAATGCTGGCACTGTGCCGGTTCATGAAGGAATTCACCCTCTGCACCTTCGGGGAAGCGGTTCACGCCGTGGTACCCGGAGCGGCACTGACAAAAATCATCGAATACTACCGCGCCCTGTCGGCAGATCCCACCGGTCTGCCCGCCGATCTGCAGGAACGTACACGGCTGATCTACTCGTTTGTCGCCGGAAAGAAGCGGCTGACAAAACAGCAGATCCAGAACGAATTCCCCTTTGACTGTATGCCCCACCTTACCATCCTGCGGAACAAAGGTCTTCTGGAAAAACAGTCCGTGACCCGCCATCCCGATGAGGGACAGGTGCGGATGCTGTACACCCTTACCGAAGGCGCCGCAGAAACCCTGAAAACAGGGGATACGGCAGCCCTGACCGCTTCCCTGCGCAGTGAACACCAGAAAAACCTGATTGCAGAACTGGCAAAGCGGAACCAATCGGAAAACGGGGCTGTTCCCGTGGAGGAAAAAGAGCTTTTTGAAATCTGCGGTACCTCTCCTGCCACCGGACGGAACTGCCTGAAACGTCTTACGGAACTGGGGCTTGTCTGTGCCGTCACGGAAACCGCATACAGAGATCCGTTCCGCCTGCCGGAAGATGCGCACAGTGTACCCATGCCTCCTCCTGTACTGACAGAGGAACAGAAAAGTGCCCTTGACACCATCACTGCCCTGTATCACACCGGTGAACCCAAAGCGATCCTGCTTCACGGCGTCACCGGCTCCGGGAAGACCAATGTAATGCTGGCTGCCATCGAACAGGTGCTGGCAGACGGACGGGGCGTGATCCTGCTGGTGCCGGAAATTGCCCTGACCCCCCAAACGGTAGATATCTATCGCCGCCGCTTCGGGGAACGGATCGCCGTGATCCACTCCTCCCTGTCCGCCGGAGAAAAGCTGGATGCCTGGCGAAGGATCCGGGAAGGGCTGGCGGATGTGGTCATCGGTACCCGCTCGGCGATCTTCGCCCCGCTGCCCAGACTGGGCATGATCCTGATCGACGAAGAACACGAATACACCTATAAATCGGATACCAGCCCCAAATACCACGCACAGGACATTGCAAGGTGGCGGTGCGGAGAACATGGTGCCGTGATGCTGCTGGCTTCAGCGACTCCCTCCGTGACCACCTATCACAAGGCAAAAACCGGTGCATACACCCTGGTGGAGCTGAAAAACCGCTACAACAACGCCCCTCTGCCCCAGGTGGAGATCTGTGATATGCGGGGTACCTCCCCCACCAGTCCCGTGGGAGAAACACTGGCCGCCAGACTCCGGGAAGACAAGGCGGCGGGAAATCAGTCCATCCTGTTTCTGAACCGGAGAGGCTACAACCATTTTGTTTCCTGCCGGAGCTGCGGAAAGAGCATTCAGTGCCCCCACTGCTCCGTATCCATGACCTATCATACCCTCCGGAGGGGAAAACTGCAAAGTGCTGCCGAAGACCCGGAAGCTTTTCAGAAACAGCGCCGGGAAAACGGTATCCTTGCCTGCCATACCTGCGGCTACCGCACCTCCCTGCCGGAAACCTGCCCTGTCTGCGGGAAGCCCCATTTTCTCTTTATGGGATGCGGCACCCAGAAGGCGGAGGACGATATTGAAGCCCAGTTCCCTGATCTGCGGGTCATCCGCATGGACACGGACACCACCCACGGCAAGTTCTCCCACGAAGCCTATCTGTCTAAATTCCGGGCGGGAGAAGCGGATGTACTGCTGGGTACCCAGATGGTCACCAAGGGACACGATTTCCCCAGGGTAGCCACAGTGGGGGTGCTCAATGCGGACGGCTCCCTGTTCGTGGACGACTACCGGGCCAGCGAACGAACCTTTTCCATGCTGACCCAGGTCATCGGGCGTGCGGGAAGAGGAGATGTGCCGGGCAAAGCCATCATCCAGACCTGGAATCCGGACAACGAAATTCTGCATCTGGCGGCGACCCAGGACTATCCACGTTTCTATGCGGGTGAGATCCGGCTCCGGAAGGCACTCTGTTTCCCGCCCTTCTGCGATATTGCGGTAATCACAGTCTCTGGCAGCGATGAGGCGGTGCTGGGAAATGTAGTTACCAGCCTGCACCAGCGGATCCGGGAATATACCAGTACGGAGTTTGCGGATATCCCCCTTGTTCTGTTCGGTCCCTTTGAAGCACCGGTGTACCGGGTACAGAACATCTACCGGATGCGCTTCGTGCTGAAATGCCGTCTGAACAAACGCTCCCGGACTTTCATAGACCGGCTTCTGTGCGAATACGGCAGCGGTACTCTGCCTCCTGCCGATGTCAGACCGAAAAAGCAGACCCCCAACACGGATGTACGTCTGAACAACCGCGGGGATCGCCGTGTCAGCGTAACGGTGGATCTGAATCCGTCCACCATCTGACTACGGAACTACATGAACACGAAAATAACGGAGGACCAAAACAATGGCAATCCTGAACATAGTAAAAGAAGGCGACCCGATCCTGCGGAAGAAGTGCCGCCCTGTGACGGAGATCACCCCCCGGATCCGTCAGCTGGCGGAGGACATGGCGGAAACCCTGATCGACGCCAACGGTGCCGGTCTGGCCGCTCCCCAGGTGGGGATCCTGCGGCGGATGGTGCTGGTGGACAACGGTGAGGAAATCCTGACCCTGATAAACCCTGAGATCATTGCCGCCGAAGGCGAACAGGAAGAAATGGAAGGCTGTCTGTCCGTGCCGGATGTATGGGGCATCACCCATCGTCCCGCCAGAGTGACGGTACGTGCCATGAACCTGGCCGGCGAAACCATCGAAGTCACCGGCGAAGGGCTGACCGCACGCTGTTTCTGTCATGAGTTGGATCATCTGGACGGCGTTTTGTACATTGACAATGCCGTACACATCCTGACGCCGGAAGAAACCGATGAAATGCTGAAGGAAAGAGAAAAAGAAGACTGATCTCCCCCTTCGTAACCTGCAAAGGAGGTACTTTGCTTATGCGTATTGTATTTATGGGCACACCGGATTTTGCCGCTGTGTGTCTGGAAGCCGTATATAACCATCCCGCCGCTGAGATCGTGGCTGTTCTGACCCAGCCGGATACCCAGAAAGGCAGAGGGATGAAGTTTATCCCCTCTCCGGTCAAGGTGTTTGCCCTGGAACATGATATTCCCGTGTACCAGCCGGAAACCCTGAGAAACGGTGCGTTTGCGGAAGAGCTGGCAAAGCTGGATCCCGAACTGATCTTTGTGGCAGCTTACGGAAAGATCCTGCCTGCCTATGTGCTGGAATATCCGAAATACGGCTGCATCAACGCCCACGGCTCTCTGCTGCCCCTGTACAGAGGTGCTTCCCCCATCCAGAGGGCCATCATGGATGGTCACACCCGCACCGGTATCACCGCCATGTACATGGCTGACGGGATCGACACCGGGGATATGCTGCTGAAAGGCGAATGCGATATTCTGCCGGAGGACGACTTCGGTACCCTACACGACAAACTGGCCGCCATTGCCGGAGATCTGCTGTGTCAGGTGATCGACAAGGCACTGGACGGTACACTGGAAGCCTGCCGTACTCCCCAGGATGACGCCGCTTCCACCCATGCCCCCAAGATTCTCAAGGAAGACACCGTTCTGGACTTTACAAAGCCTGCACACACCCTCTGGTGCCTAATCCGGGGTTTGTCCCCCGTACCGCTGGCCATGACAAAGACACCGGACGGCAAACTGCTGAAAGCCGCCTCCGCCGCTCTGTCTGACCAGACCCATAACGCCGCCCCCGGTACCGTTCTCTCCCTGGACGACGGTATTCTGGTTGCCTGCGGAGAAGGGACAACCCTGCGCCTGACCGCCGTTGTACCGGAAGGCAAAAAGCGCATGGACGCCGCAGACTATATCCGGGGACGGAAGCTGAATGCAGGAGACCTGCTGGCATACTGACTGTAGATACACGCTCCGCCGGACACAGATGAAAGGAGCTTATTTATGCCATATTTTTACGGACTCGATTATACCTGGCTGATTTACTGCCTCCCCCCGCTGCTTTTGGCTCTGTGGGCGCAGTACAAGGTCAAGTCAACCTTTTCCCATTTCTCTCAGGTGGCATCCGACAGAGGGATGACCGGACGGGCTGCCGCCAGACTGATTCTGGATGCAAACGGACTGTACGCCGTGCCCGTGAGCCGGATTTCCGGAGAGCTGACCGACCATTTTGACCCGAAAGAAAATGTAATCCGCCTGTCGGATCCCGTTTATGATGTTCCTACGGCGGCGGCTGTGGGTGTGGCGGCACACGAAGCGGGACACGCCGTACAGCACGCTGTGGGGTATGGTCCCATGAAACTGCGTTCCGCACTGGTGCCTGTGACCAATATCGGCTCCCGGCTTTCCATGCCCCTGATCCTGCTGGGGATCCTGCTGTCTTTTGAAACCCTTGCCTATTTCGGAGTAATCCTGTTTGCCGCCACGGCTGTTTTCCAGCTGGTAACACTGCCCGTGGAATTTGACGCTTCCCGCCGCGCCCTTGCCGCACTGGAAGGAGCCGGTATGTCAGCGGAAGGGGTAAAAAGTGCAAAAAAAGTGCTGTCTGCGGCGGCGCTGACTTATGTGGCGGCTCTGCTGACGGCTGTGGGCAACCTGCTCCGTCTGCTGGTACTGGTGAGACGGAACGACAACCGGAGATAAGTTTATGAAAAGAATTTCCGTCCTGTGCCTTGTATGTCTGCTTAGTCTTTTCTCCTGCGGCAATACGCCGGATCTGACCATTGCGGGACACGACTGGACGTTTCAGACCATGGCTATGGAAGCCGGTGTCGAAACGCTTGTGGTATTCTGTGCGCCGGAACTGGCAGAGCAGTATCCGGAAGCAGTTTCCGACACCTACACATGGAGTTTTATCCCCGATCCGGAGGGTACCGAAAACACGTTTCTTCTGCAAAGCCTGTATCGTCCCGACCCGGAATATACGGACTCCGATCATTCCATTTGTACATTCACACTGACGGAAATCGACAAAGCTACCGCTGTGTATGCTATGCAGATCACCGGTGATGAAGGGGACGGCGATACCCTGGACGGTCATGCTGTTGTCAGTATGACGTATGAAAATGATAAACCGGTATGTTATACACTTCTGCTCACCTACAGCAATGCGGAAGAAAGCAGTATAGCAGTGACCCTCACTTCCCCTTATACCAAATGAAATCAAACTAAAGAAGGGAGTCTCCCATGCCTGACAATACCTCCCCCCGTTCCCTTGCCCTGTCCTCCCTTCTGTCCTGCGAAAAATGCGGACGGTACACCAATCTGGAGATCGACAGCGGCCTGCGGAACGTAAGTCTTTCTCCCGCCGACAAAGGACTGTACACCCGTCTGGTGTACGGCGTCATCGAACGGCGGATCACGCTGGATCATATCATTGACCGGTACGCAAAAACACCCACAGCCGACATGGAGCCTGCCGTGCGGATGGCTCTGCGGATGGGTGTGTATCAGCTGGCATTCATGGACCGGATCCCCTCCCATGCCGCCGTTTCGGAAACCGTAGATCTGGTGCCCCGCCGCTCGTCCGGTTTTGTCAATGCGATCCTCCGATCCTTCCTGCGTGACAACTGTAAAGTACAGTGGCCGGATGAGAGCGATACGGAATATTATCTTTCCGTGAAATACTCCTTCCCGCCGGAGATCTGTGCGCTGTATCTGGAAGACTACGGCAGAGAAACCACGGAAAAGATCCTTGCCGCTTTCAATGAAGAACCGCTCATCGGCATCCGGGTAAATACCCTGCGGCATACGACGGAAGAAGCGGCTGTCCTGCTGGGGGACGATGCAGAACCTGCGGCAGTTCCCGGTATGCTGACAGCCCGTACACTGACCGATGCCATCCGGAAAGGACTGGAAGCCGGTGACTGGTTTGTACAGGATCCCGCCTCCCGTCTGTGTACTCTTGCGCTGGATGCAAAGCCGGGGGATCTGGTAATCGACACCTGTGCCTGTCCCGGGGGAAAGAGCTTCTCCATGGGGCTGGATATGGCAGGAGACGGCACACTGTACGCCTTTGATCTCCACGAAAACAAGCTGTCCCTGATCCGCCGCACGGCTGAACGGCTGGGACTGGACTCCTTGATCCACACTGCCAAACGGGACGCACGCCATCCGGAGGAAACACTGCTTGGAAAAGCGGACAAGGTACTCTGCGATGCTCCCTGTTCAGGGCTGGGCGTGGTAGCCAAAAAGCCGGACATCCGGTATAAGGAGCTCTCCTCCATCGAAAACCTGCCCGCCATTCAGAAAGACATTCTCACCGGTGCTGCGGCTTATGTGAAACCGGGCGGCACACTGGTTTATTCCACCTGTACCCTGCGGAAGGCGGAAAATGAGGAAGTGGTAAACGCTTTTCTTGCCGCCCATCCCGATTTTACACTCACTCCCTTTGCGGCAGGCGGGATTTCCGGAAGCGGAATGCTGACCCTGCTGCCCCATCTCCACGGAACCGATGGGTTCTTCGTGGCAAAAATGACAAAGAAAACAAACGGATCATCCGATAGATAGAAAGAAAACCGACATGACTGATGTGAAAAAGCCCGACATCCTGTCCATGACCCTGCCGGAACTGAAGGAATTTGTGGTTTCCCTGGGTGCCCCCGGCTACCGTGCCGAGCAGATCTTTGCCTGGCTTGCCAAGGGTGCCTCCCCGGCAGAAATGCAGAACCTGCCCAAAGACCTCCGGCAGACCCTTACGGATGCCATCGAATGGCGTCTGCCGCAGATTGCAGAAAAATACGTTTCCCGGGAAGACGGCACGGTGAAATACCTGCTGTCCCTGTGTGACGGGGAGTGCGTGGAATGCGTGTTCATGGAATACCACCACGGCAACACTCTGTGCGTTTCCTCCCAGGCGGGATGCCGTATGGGCTGTAAGTTCTGTGCCTCCACCCTGAACGGCAGAGTCCGGAACCTGACCCCCTCTGAAATTCTGGGGCAGGTGATCGTTGCCTCCCGTGACACCGGCAAGCGGGTGGACGGTGTGGTCATGATGGGGATCGGCGAACCGCTGGACAATTACGACAACGTGATCCGGTTCCTCCATCTGGTCAGTGACCCCAAAGGCATGGGGATCGGTCTGCGCCATATATCCCTTTCCACCTGCGGGATCGTCCCGAAAATCTACGATCTGGCAAAGGAAAGTCTGCCGGTGACCCTGTCCGTTTCCCTGCACGCAGCGGATGACGAGACCCGCTCTTCCCTGATGCCGGTAAACAAAACCTACCCCATCGCCAGACTGCTGGCCGCCTGCCGCCACTATTTCAAGGAAACGGGCAGACGGGTATCCTTTGAATATACCCTGATCGCCGGACAGAATGACTCGGTGCCCCAGGCGAAAAAGCTGGCCGCCCTGCTTCGCTCCGGTATGCGCTGTCCCACCCATGTAAACCTGATCCCGCTCAATGCAGTAGAAGAAACCGGTCTTGTCCGTCCTGCCAGAGAACAGGCGGAAAAGTTCCGTAAGACCCTGGAAGAAGCGGGCATCAACGCCACCATCCGCCGGAAGCTGGGCGGAGACATTGATGCCTCCTGCGGACAGCTCCGTCTTCGGAAACTGGCGGATACCAAAACAGAAACCGACACAGATCTGTCCGATCCTCCGGATGTTCTGTGATAAAACATACAAATTATTCATCATTTTTTGATAGAAACCACGCATCCGGTGTCGTATACTATAGACAGATGCCGCTGCGTGATCCGGGAGAGACCGGCAGACGGTTCTTCTCCACTCCGTAAAGAAAGAAGGAGATACACATGGTATTCTACGGAAAAACGGATGTTGGCATGAAACGTGCCGTAAATCAGGACAACTTCATCATCCGTGCTTACTCCGCCGATGTGCTGACAGCCATTGTCTGCGACGGTATGGGCGGTGCCAACGGAGGCAGTGTTGCCAGTTCTCTGGCTGCCAATGCTTTTATGGACGTACTGGACCGCTGTCAGAAAGCTCGTCCTCTGTTTGCCGATATGACAGATGACGAGCTGTGCAATCTTCTGGTGGAAGCCTCCATCGAAGCCAACCGCACCGTATACAGAAAGGGAAACAATGACCAGTCCCTCTCCGGTATGGGAACCACACTGGTGGGCTGCCTTGTGCTGCCGGATACCCTCTACACCGTCAACATCGGTGACAGCCGTATGTATCTGACCGGCGGAGATTCCATCCGTCAGGTGACCCATGACCACTCCTATGTGCAGTATCTGGTGGATATAGGCAAGCTGACCCCGGAAGAAGCAAAAAACGCCCGGAACCGGAACATCATCACCCGTGCGGTGGGTACGGAACGGACGGTCAATGCCGATATTTTCTCCACGCCCCATGCACAGTGCCGCGGCGAATACATCATTCTCTGCTCTGACGGTCTGACCAATTATCTGGAACCGGAAGAAATCGGCAGTATCCTTGCAGGATGCCGACCGGAAGACGGGGACACCCTGCGCATGGCCTGCGAAGAGCTGGTGGAAAAAGCAAATGAACGGGGCGGCAGCGACAACATTACCGCTGTGATCGCTTCGGTCTGACGGGAGATATCCATGGACATTTATGAAAAATATGTCGGTCAGATCTTCGACAACCGGTACCGGATCGAAAAACTCATCGGCATCGGCGGCATGGCTATTGTCTATAAAGCCACCGACCTGCTGATGCGCCGCCTGGTTGCCGTAAAGATTCTGAAAGACGAGATTGCGGGAGACGAGCCCTCGGTCAAGCGGTTCAAAAACGAATCCAGAGCCGTATCCATGCTCTCCCACCCCAACATTGTCAATGTGTACGATGTTTCCGTCCGGGACAATATCAAATATATCGTCATGGAATACGTGGACGGGATCACGCTGAAAAACTATATGCGCCACAGACAGGTGCTGAACCTGCGGGAAATCATCAGCTATACCGTGCAGATCCTACGGGCGTTGGATCATGCCCACAAGAAGGGGATCATCCACCGGGACATCAAGCCCCAGAACATCATGCTTCTGAAAAACGGCGCCATCAAAGTCATGGACTTCGGTATCGCCAAGCTGCCCAATGCCGAAACTGTGACCATGACGGACAAGGCCATCGGCACGGTGTACTATATCAGCCCGGAGCAGGTCAGCGGCGGTCAGATCGATGCCAGAAGCGACCTGTACGCTCTCGGTACCATGTTGTACGAAATGGCTACCGGTCAGCTTCCCTTTACAGCGGAAACACCGGTATCCGTGGCACTGATGCAAGTCAACGACACCGCTGTTCCGCCCCGGCAGATCAATCCCCAGATTCCCGTGGGACTGGAACAGATCATCCTCCGTGCCATGCAGAAAGAACCGGAAACCCGGTATCACAGTGCGGAAGAAATGCTGGCACACTTCCATAAACTGAAGGAAAATCCCCACGTGGTCTTCCGGGAAAATGCCAGAGCCGCCCGGAAATCCGATGTAAAGAAGAAGAAAAAACACGGCAGCCGTTCCATGTTCCCCATCATCATGGGAGTCACCATGGCATTTCTCTGCGTTGCGGCTGTATCCGGTTACTATATCATCGACAAGATCTTCATCAACAATGTAGCCAACCAGTATCAGGAGATCCCGGTGCGGGATTTCGTTGGTATGTCCTACACAGATGAGCTGGAAGATTTCTTTGACGCTTCGGCGGTGTATTATCTGCTGAACGTGGAATACAAATACAGCAATACCATCGAAGAGGGAAAGATCATCTCCCAGACGCCGGCAGCCGGTGCGACCAAGAAGTTCCTGGCGGAAAAGCAGAAGATCCAGATCGATCTGGTGGTCAGCAAAGGGACGGAAACCACCGTTCTGGAAGACTATACCGTAAGAGACTACCGGGAAGCGGAAGCGGCACTGCGGAAGCTGGGTCTGACCGTTGTGGTGGAAGAAGCCGCCAGCAATTATCTGGACATCGGCTATGTGGTACGCACCGATCCGGAGGCGGGTACTGTCATGGATATCGGTGATACAGTGACCCTGTACGTCAACTACGGTACCGACACCATCAAGACCTCCGTTCCCAATTTTGTGGGTATGACGGAAGCGGATGCCCTGATCCATGTGATCGAAAACCAACTGGAAGTGGGCAAGGTAACCTATGAGCGTTCCAGCAATCCTGCAGGCACCGTTATCCGGCAGTCCGCAGATGCATGGGTGGAGATCACCA
>JAFZET010000393.1 GCA_017560565.1 Clostridia bacterium
CGGATACCGGGAGCAGGCATAGAAGCTGCCGTAACGTCCGGTACGCAGGATCATATCGGCGCCGCAGAGCTCACACTTCATCGGTGCGATCTCCGGCTTCTTTTCCACCAGCGTTTCCCCGCTCTTGGTCAGGGGCTTGGTATTCTTGCAGGTGGGGTAGTTGGGACAGGCGGCAAACTTACCGAACCGTCCGTTTTTCACCACCATTTTGCTGCCGCAGTGCTCACATTCGATGTCAGTCACTTCATCCGGCACATCGATGTCTTCCTTGGATACATTTTCCATGGCGGCGTCCAGCTCTTTCCGGAATCCGTCATAGAAATCCGTCAGAACATCGTTCATGGTGCAGGCACCGTTTTCGATTTCGTCCAGCTGGTCTTCCATGGATGCTGTGAATTTATAGTCCACAATATCCGGGAACTGTTCACACATGATCCGGGTAATGACTTCGCCCAGCTGGGTGGGTACCAGCGTTTTCCCTTCTCTCTTGACGTATCCTCTGGAAATGATCAGCGTGATGGTGGGCGTATAGGTACTGGGACGACCGATTCCCTCATCTTCCAGGAACTTGATCAGAGATGCTTCCGTATATCTTGCCGGGGGTTCGGTGAAGTGCTGGTCAGGCGTAACCGTCTTTGCCTGCAGTTCTTCCCCTTCGGTAAACTGGGGCAGGCGGGTATTTTCGCCGTCCTCATCGTTCTTCTTGTCGTCTGTGGATTCTTCATAAACGGCCATGAACCCGGGGAACTTCACGGTGTAGCCGCTGGTACGGAAGATATACTTATCGCAGAGCAGATCCGTCTGCACGGTTGCCAGCTCTGCGGACTCCATCTGGCTGGCGATGAACCGATCCCAGATGAGCTTATACAGTCTGTACTGATCGGATGTCAGCAGTTTTTTGATGCTGGCGGGTTCCAGTCTGGGGTCGGCGGGACGGATGGCTTCGTGAGCGTCCTGGGCACCGGCTTTGGCTTTATAGATTCTCGGCTTGGCGGAGTAATAATCCTCGCCGTACTTTTCGCAGATAAAGGTTTTTGCCACTTCTCTGGCTTCGTCGGAAATCCGAAGGGAGTCGGTACGCATATAGGTGATAAGCCCGTGGGTACCGCCGAATTCGCTGCCCAGATTCAGACCTTCGTACAGTTCCTGCGCCACCTTCATGGTACGCTGGGACTGGAAGTTCAGTTTCCGGGAGGCTTCCTGCTGGAGGGTGGAGGTAGTAAAGGGAGGTGCGGGATTCTTGATCTTCTTTCCGTTACGAATCTCGGAAACCGTGAAAGGCTTGCCGATGCAGTCGGAAACAATAACGGACGCTTCCGCTTCGGTATTCAGTTCCGTCTTGGTTCTGGTATCCGCCATGCCCCAGAAACGTGTGTTGAATCCCTTGCCGGCAGCTGTTTCCAGCTCAGCATTGATGGTCCAGTATTCCTTGGGGACAAATGCACGGATCTCGTTTTCCCGTTCTACGATGATACGGGTAGCCACAGACTGTACACGTCCGGCGGACAGACCGCTCTTGACGGTTTTCCACAGGAACGGACTGAGCTTATAGCCCACGATCCGGTCCAGAATACGGCGTGCCTGCTGGGCATTGACCATGTCCATATCAATGGCACGGGGGTTCTTGATGGCTGTCTTGACTGCGGTTTTCGTCACTTCATTGAAGGTGATCCGGTGTGCTTTTTCCGGTGGAATGGCAAGAGCCGTCATCAGGTGCCAGGAAATGGCTTCGCCTTCGCGGTCAGGGTCCGTTGCCAGGAAGATCCGGTCGGCCTTCTTGACTTCTTTTTTCAGTTCCCGGATCAGGTCGCCCTTTCCCCGGATATTTATATAATGCGCTTCAAAATTGTTTTCCAGATCAATTCCCAGGGTGGATTTGGGCAGATCCCGCAAATGCCCCTTGCAAGCCACCACCTTGTAGGTGGAACCCAGATAGCTGTTGGCTGTGCTTGCTTTTGTGGGAGATTCCATTATCACCAGATTTAACATAGTTCTGCGCTTTCCTCTTCTTTCTGTCGTTTCACTGCTGTGGATGGATTTCAAGTTTCTCTGCAATCTCCGAATCCTCTACCAGCCGGACAGGCATATCATCCGTGTCAATCCGCAGGAAGTACCCGCCGCTGCCCGCTTCGATGACCCCTGCCATTTCCAGAGCCGTCATCGCCGCCATGACCTGTCCGATGGTAAATCCGTGCTCCACAAGTTCATCCGGAACCATGGGCACGTTCGGTTTCATACTATTATATACCCGCATATCGGTTTCATCAAGCATATCCGTATCGATTTTATGAGCGGGCTGTGTCTTTTCTGTATCTTTTTGGGAACTTTTTTCTGTTTTCTGTTTTTCGGGCTTCTTTTTTTCGTCTGCAGAGGGCTTTTCCGGTGTTTTCACTTTCCCCCTCTTCGTTTCCTTCGTCCCGTTTTCGTCTGCTTTTTCTTTACGACTTCCCTGCAGGGTCTGCATCATTCTGTCCAGTACCGAGGTCTTCTGTACCGGTTCCGCAGGGGCTTCTTTGATCGCCGGTGCATCGGATTCCGCCACGGCTTTGGCTGTCTCCGCATAGATCCATTCCGGTATACCGGTGATCCCCGCCACAGGCTCGGCAGGAACAGGAGGCATCTCCGGCGTCTTCCGGCTTCTGCCGCCATAGGTTCCCTCGCCTACATAATTCCGGCTGTTTCTGGTACCCACACCGGTATTCTTCATGGTATTCTGCGAGTTGGCATCCACATCCAGCTTCCAGTATGCGTTATGCGCCGCTTCCACACTGATGCTGTAGGGGAACATATACTTGAATTCGCACAGAATATCTTCCGCAGTAATGGCAGGAAGCGCACCGTCGCAGATCAGACTGTTGGGACCTTCCGATCCCGGGAGTCCTACCTGTCCGGGCACGGCAAATAGTTTGCGCCCCTGATAGAGCAGATATCTCGCAGTGATCAGAGAACCGCTTTTGGAGTCCCCCTCCACCACAACACCGGCGTCGGACAGACCGCTGATGATCCGGTTCCGTACCGGGAAGTGGGCACCCATAGGTTCTGTCCCCGGCGCATATTCGGAAAGGATACAGCCGCCGGTTTCCAGAATTTTCCGGTACACCTGGATATGTTCCCTTGGATACACAATATCCACACCGCAGCCCAGTACCGCCACCGTGACGCCGCCGGCATCCAGCGCACCCATCATAGCCATGCTGTCCACCCCGAGTGCCATACCGCTGACCACAAGAGCACCGCCTGCCGCCAGACCATATCCCATGCTGTACGCCATTTTTCGACCGTAATCGGACATGGTTCTGGTACCGACGACCGCCGCTGTAAATCGCTTGCCCACCATGGGAAGAGAGCCTTTCGCATACAGGACAATGGGTGGATTCTGAATGACTCTGAGTGCCTCCGGATATCCGCTGTCATCATAACTGATGGCGCGGATCCCCAGCTCCATGCATCTTTCCAGAATTCTATCCGCTTCCCGGAGATCCTTCTGCCGGAGCATATTCACTGCCGCCGCTTTTTCCTTCTGGCTGAGGAAAGACCATCCGGCTGCCGCTTCCGGTGTCTGGCTGTATATTTTCCGCACAGAACCGAACTTTCTGAGCAGTATCATGCCCACTCTGCTGCCGGCTCCCAGCCCTTCTGCCATCCAGATCCAATATATCAGTTCATCCCTGCGTTCCATAGGCATCCCTTTCTGTCCGGTAGTTTACCCTTCTGCGCCGAAGGTTCTATAGTATTCCCAAAGGAGAATCGAGGCGGCTACAGAAGCGTTCAGGCTCTCCGTCGCTGCCTGCATGGGGATCCGGATCACACCGCTGCACAGATCTATGATCTCCGGAGAAACTCCGTGTCCTTCATTGCCGATGATCACACAGTCAGCCTCCTGCAGTTCCGTCCTGCCGACACAGAGACTGTCCTCAGCCAGTGCAGCCGCCAGAACCCGGTGCCCGTCCTTCCGGAGCATTTTTACCGTTCCCGCCAGATCTTCCGTAATGTTCACGGGACAGCGGAACAGGGCACCCATGGAAGCACGTACGGTTTTGGGGCCGGTGGGATCCGCACAGCGGTACAGTATCAGACCGTCAATACCGAATGCCACAGCGGAACGGAGGATGGTCCCCAGATTTCCGGGATCCTGTATGGTATCCAGCAGCATATACCGTCCATCCGGGCGGTACACAAAGCTCTCATCGGACTTCTGCTTCAGTACAGCGATGATCCCCTGGGGGGCCTTTTCGGTGGCTGCCTTTTCAAATACCTCAGGAGACGCCAGTTTGATGGGAATCTTCTTTTCCCCTGCTGCCTCCAGACAGGCAAGGATCCGTGTATTCTGCAGTCCGTCCTCACTGACAAACAGCATTTCCGCAGCCGTATCCGGACAGGCCAGTGCCTCTTCCGTGAGCTTGACCCCCTCCGCCAGATACAGCCCGAATTCCGTCCGGTATTTGGCATCCTTCAGCTTGGCCAGCATGGTCACTGTGGCCCCCGTCCGGGAACGCAGAGGTTCCGCTCCGTATCGTTCCAAACATTCTTCCCTTGTCATTCCGTACCCCTTCTCTGATCCTTCCCGCTTATCGGTTTTCGTGTTTTCCTGCGGATACAACAAAATGGGTGTCACATACAGCAACACCCATAGTATGTTCTATTACAGAGCAGCCTTAGCCTTTGCTACGATTTCTGCGAATGCTTCCTTATCGGAAATGGCGATTTCAGCCAGCATCTTTCTGTTCAGGGAGATACCAGCCTTCTTCAGACCATGCATCAGCTGAGAATAGTTGATGCCGTTAACCTTAGCCTGTGCGGAAATACGAGTGATCCACAGAGCGCGGAAATCTCTCTTCTTCTGCTTACGACCGATATAGGCATAGTTACCGCTCTTCATAACGGCCTGCTTAGCCATCTTAAAGTGCTTGCTCTTGGAACCCCAGTAACCCTTGGCTGCCTTCAGAACTTTATTTCTTCTCTTGCGCGTCATCATTGCGCCCTTAACTCTTGCCATCTTTCTATATTCCTTTCTGTCTTTTTATCGAGTTTTACCGATTAGTCCTGGCCGATCAGTCTCTTAACGTTGGCAGTCATAGCCTTGGACAGGATCTGGCTGCTGCGCAGGTGTCTCTTTCTCTTGGCATCCTTCTGGCCCAGGTTGTGACGGTGATCGGAATGGTAAACCTTTACCTTGCCGGTACCGGTAACGGCAAATCTCTTGGCAGAAGCCTTGTGCGTCTTAATTTTTCCCATTTTTGTTATTTCCTTTCGATTTGGTATGCAGTTATGCGATGCAGTCCCTCCGCAGAAACGGAGTTTATGTCAGTGGGTACGTTCTTTACGGAACTGTACGAACCTGCAGACATGGAAACGCTGTGACTTATTTGTTGTCTTTACCGGGGGTGACAGGAGCCATGAACATGGTCAGCTGTTTGCCTTCCAGAACGGGCTTCTTGTCCACTGCGCCGACTTCGGAACAGGCTTCCGCAAACTTTTCCAGCATTTCGCGTCCCAGTTCCTGGTGGGCGATCTCACGACCCTTGAACTTCAGCTTCACACGTACCTTATTTCCTTCGGAGAGGAACTTGATGGCGTGACCGGCTTTGGTTTCAAAGTCATGGGTGTCGATGCGGCAGGAAAGCTGAACTTCCTTGATTTCTACAACCTGCTGCTTTTTTCTGGCTTCCTTTTCCTTCTTGTCCTGCTCGTAGCGGTACTTGCCGTAGTCCATTGCACGGCATACCGGCGGCGTGGCTGTAGGAGCGATGAGAACCAGATCCAGACCACGGTCGTAAGCATAGGTCTTTGCGTCGTTCAGGCTCATAATGCCCAGCTGGCCGTTGTTTTCATCCAGCATACGGACTTCTTTGACCCGGATGTCGTCGTTGATGTACAGTTCTTTTGCGCTAATAGTTACGCACCTCCATATTTTCAAAACAAAAAACGTGCCGGAAACAGATTCCCGCACGACAGAAAGCCCCTATCCGAGAGACTTCTATTAACCGGACGCATCTCTCTGGATCGCCGGTGAGAACGGGAAATGTTCTGCTTCTTTTTCATTCCCATGTATTATACACCATAAGCATTCTCTTGTCAATAGTTTTTCCAAAAGTTTTTTCACTGTTTTTGCAGTTTTTCTTTCATATTCTCCGCCAGCTCCGTCCATACTACTCCCAGAACCTCCGCACAGCGGTTGTTCGATGAAATAGATCCGGAAGGGGACATACGGCGCGTGTATGTCCCCTACATACCCCGGCAGTCGTCCGCCGGTCACAGCACCCTGCGGATTTTCTCCAGCGCCGCTTTCTCAATGCGCGATACATTCCGCCCCGTCTAATGTA
>JAFZET010000394.1 GCA_017560565.1 Clostridia bacterium
CACGCATCCCCATGCACTTCTTCCGTACAGTTCACACCCCCATTAAAGCATGCGTGCACACAGTCCGGGCAGAGATATTCAATCTCCCCCGTTTCCGGATAAAACCACGCCGGCACCGTCACGCTTTCCTGCTGTACCGTATATTCCGGAAAGAAAAGCTGTCTCACCGGCACCTCTTCCTTCTCACACCCCGGCAAAAGCAGCATCAAAACCGCCAGTCCCACGAAAAGTCTGTACAAAATCCTCCCCCCTTTCGCCGTATTTCTTACTTCTTACCTCTTATTTTCCTACAATGCCTGAATCCGCTTGTACATCTCCTGCATCCGTCTGTCCAGTGCGGCGATCTCATTGGAACAAGCCAGCAGTTCCTCGCTGATCTCCTCCGGGGGATGCTTGCCGGATTTATACCGCAGATCGTGCTCGAGAGACGCCCAGAAGTCCATAGCCACCGTCCGCAGCTGTACCTCCACCGACACATACTCCGTCCGGTCGGAGAGGTAGATAGGCACCTGAATGTCCAGATGGAGACTCCGGTAACCGTTGTAGTTGGGTTCTTCGATGTAATCCTGTCTCTTGATCAGCTTGATGTCGGACTGTCTCAGCAGCATATCCGCCACGCTGTATACATCGTCTATGTAGCAGCAGACCACTCTGACCCCTGCTATATCGTTGATGCTCCGTCTGGCGGCTTCCAGCGACACCTCCGCCCCTCTGTCCATGAGCTTTTTCACAATGCTGGCCTTGGATTTCAGACGGCTTTCAATATGGTGGATAGGACTGCGTTCAAACTTGATCCGGAATTCATCGTTCAGTGTTTCCAGCTTGATCTGCAGTTCTCGTATGGCGGCATTGTGGAGATGATCCATTTCCAGGAGTTCCCGGTAGCTGGCAAACATATCCATGGCTTCCCAGGCTTCTTCGCTTTTTTCCTCCACTGCACCGCTGAACACAACTTTCTTTATATCCATACAATCTTCTTCCTCTGTCAATATATTTTACACATTAAGTATATCAGATTTTCTCTGTCAATTCTACCGCTATTTATGAATAAGGAAGAAATCTTTTCGCTTTCTCTTTACACCTGCCGCCGGATGTGGTATCATACAGCTGTGTATTGTTCATTTTCCTGTGTCCGGAGGTATGTTATGTCTGAAAGAATTCTGCTTGCCATGCACAAAACCGACAACCCCTGCCGGCTTGGCTGGGACTGCGGCAATCCCGCCACCTTCACCGCCGATGCCCTGCGGGAAATCCGGGATGCCCTCTCTCCCGCCGGAACCACCCGTACCCTTGCTGCGGCGTACTCTTATTCCTATGTCCGCTACCCCATCGACAATGTCAGAGAAAGCATCAGAAACACCATCCGTGCCGCCAGAGAAGTCCGGATGCCGGTGATCTTTCACCTGGACGGAGTCAACTGGTGGAACGCCCATCCGGAGCTGTGGAACTGGTTTGATCCTGAAAAACCGGGTTACTCTCCGGAAAACATCCGCAATGTGGAGCGCTCTGACTGGCAGGAAAACACCGCCGTACAAATCGCCTGGCGGAACTGGGGCTCACAGATCCGTGTACTGCCTCCGCCGAATCTGGCATCTCCCGCTTTTCTCAAACTTCAGTATGACGCACTGGACGTTCTGCTGCCTCTGCTGAAAGACTTTGCCGAATCCGATCCGGATCTGTTCGGCGGTCTGGTGTTCGGCTGGGAGCTGTCACCCTATGTACAGGCTTATTACTATGAAAACGGCAATACCCACCGTACCGCCTCTCCGGAAACCGATCCCCGGGGCGGACTTGCGGAAAGCATTGCCCTCGGGTACGCCGCCGCCGAAACTCTTGGTCTGCAAAAAGACGGCGTGATCACAGAACAGACCATCGACGGCATCTGTACATGGTATCTGGACAAACTGATCAGCCACGCCCTCTCCCACGGAATCCGCCGGGAGCAGATCATCACCCATTCCTACTGGGGCGGTGAAACGAAAAAAGGCGGCGGGCACTCCGGTATCGCATCCGTCCGTCCCGGTGTTCTCCCCGGCTGGAGCTTTTACGGCGGTGAGATACATGAAATGGATCGTCAGCTTGCCATGGCACCGGACGGCTGGGCGCTGATCGAATGCCGTCCATGGGATCTGACCGTTCCCTTCCTCCGCTCGGTTTATGATACCGGCTGCCGGATCATCAACATTTTCAACTGGGAATCCATCCGGGAGGACGAAAAAACTCTGGATGTACTGAAAACCATACTGGCATGAATCCAAATGAGCAGCTTCTCCAGAGGCTGCTTTTTTGCATAAAAAATACCGATGCAGGTTTTCCCCGCACCGGTATGAGATGCTTACATAAAGTTCTTATGCAGATATTCGGAGGACTGCTTGATGGAGTCGAAGGGATCGCCCGGCCAGATGTCCTGTTCCACAACGAAATACTTGACGCCTGCCTTTTCAGCGGATTCCAGCATGCCTGCCCAGTTCA
>JAFZET010000395.1 GCA_017560565.1 Clostridia bacterium
ATATCGATGTAACCCGGCTGATCGTCGGAAGCAATCCCTTTACCGGAAAGTCCCATCTGACGGAAGATGTGGATGCTGATATGAAATCGTATTTCAGCGAAGAGCAGGCTTTTGCCATGCTGCGCCGCTGTGAGGAAGCCGGGATCAACGCCGTACAGTCCAGAGGAAGTATGCCCATTATGGGGCTTTTGGGACGGTACCGTGCTGCCGGCGGGAATCTGCTCTGGCTGGCACAGTCCGGCAAAAGTCTGACCACGTTTGAGGATGAACTGGATGAAATGATGAAGTTTGGTCCTGCCGCCGTGTGCATCCACGGGGAGCTGGCAGACGAGCTGTACCTGACGGGACTGCTGGATCGTCTGGGGGGACTGCTGGACAAGATCCGTGCCAAAAACGTCCCCTGCGGTATCTGCGCCCATTTTCCGGAAGTGCTGGCGTATGCCGAAGATAAAGGACTGAAGCCGGATTACTACATGGCATCCCTGTACAATCTGTCCCAGCCCGACCGCTCCCATGATGTGAACCCCACAGGCGAGCGGTTCGAGGACTCCGACATTCCCAAAATGTACGAAGTGATCCGTCAGCTGTCCGCTCCTACTTTTGCTCTGAAAATTCTGGGTGCCGGACGCCGTTGTGCTTCTCAGGAGCAGGTACAGGCTGCCTTCCGCGAAGCCTTTGCTTCCATGAAGCCCGGTGACGGGGTGCTTGTGGGGATGTTCGACAAATACATCGATCAGCCTTTCCTGAATGCACAGTACACACTTGACGCCATCCGTTTGGCAGAGGGGAAATAAGAGTGTTAGTATCCTGTAAAAAGAAAACACGCCGTTTCCACACTTTCCTGCCCGTTCTCCTGCTGACACCACTCCTTCTTTTAGGGTGTCATGATGTCGAATTTCCTGATGGAACCGCAGCCAGTACCGCAGCAGATACGATTCCGCAGTCTGTTTCCCCGGAGACAGATACACCGGAAACCGATGAAACGGAAACTATGGGAGAGGCGGAGATTCCGGAGGAAGAAGCGTTTCTGGCTTCCTTTTATCTGGATTTCTCCCAGCCGACAGAACCGGGATTCTATTCCGAACACGACATGACCCATGTGCATATCGGTGAGGGAATCTGCTTTTCTGCCGGCGGACATGATCCTCTGATCCACATTGCCGCACCAACAGCACCCACAGGAAAGCTCGTCTGGGCAGCGGTGGTGTATCAGACCGATCTGACCGGGATCTGCGGAGAGTTCTATGCCCATCGTGCGGACGGTGTGCGGATGGGAGAACCCGGTTCTCATGTGGAATGGTATTGGGGTACAGACTGCCACGAAGACGGGGACTATCTGGTGGAAGTGATTCCGCTGACAGCCTGGTCGGGGGACGATACCCTGCTGACCGAGCTGCGCCTGGATCCCATGGCGGGGGACTTGCAGATAGATGATGCCATCACCATCTGTACCATCGCATTTTTCTCCCGGGAAGAAGATGCCCGCTCGTTTACCAGAGCATCCTATGCGGAAAAAGTAACCGCTCTGGAGGCAAAGAAGCAGGCGGAGGAAGAAGCACGGCTGGCAGCTCTCAGGAAGGACTGGGCTGTGCCGGAATACAAAGAAATCGACATTTCTGACAGGGACAATACCCCCGGTACCCTTTCTCTGACCCCCTCTGCCGACGGCGAAACCGTTCTGATTTCCTATACCCTTGACGGTACACCCGTTTCTCATACCGTGCCTAATCAGGTGCAGTATCTTTCCGGTCCTTATGCCGGTACCGATGATCTGGGGCGTTCCCTGTATACGGAAGAGGATGAGATTCAGCTTTACGAAACCCTGGACGAGATCCATTCCGTTGGGGCGCTGGGTTCTCACGGAGAACATGATGTGGGGATCTTTTACTTCCTCTGGCAGGGGGAACACGGGGATGCCGGTGTGTATGACATGGAAAAGATTCTTGCAGATCCCGGATCGGAGGATCCCGATTACGAAGGATGGGGACCTGTCAATTCCTTTCATTTCTTTGCGGAACCGCTGTACGGGTACTATTACTCCAGCGATACATGGGTGATGCGGAAGCATATAGAGCTGTTTTGTGCCGCCGGGGTGGATTTTCTCTATTTTGATGTGACAAACGCCCACACCTATCTGGACAATGCGCTGGCACTGATGGAGATCTGCCATACCCTGAACGAGCAGGGATTTGATGCACCGCAAGTGGTGTTTTACACCAACACAAACGCCGCCGATGTGGTGAAGGAGCTTTACGACAACATATATTCTAAAAACATCTATCCGGATACGTGGTACCGCCTGGACGGCAAACCGCTGATTATCGTTCCGGATGGGGTACAGGTGGATGAAATGTTCTCTGTGCGGCTGACACAGTGGCCCACACAGGAGCACAAGAAAAATGCCTGGCCCTGGATCGACTTTACGCTGAAACAGCAGCATTTCAAAAATGCGGACGGAGAAAAGGAAGTCATGTCTGTTTCCGTAGCCCAGCATTCCGGCACAGTCTGTTTCTCAGACTCCCGGATTTACGGGGATCTGACCAACCGCGGACGCAGTTTTCTGCCTTATTATGATGGAAAAGCCTACAAAGGTACCTATGACCTGCTTTCGGAGGATTCCTATCTGTACGGATACAATTTTGGGGCACAGTTTGCCCGTGCCATCCGGGAAAATGTCCGCTATGTACTGGTCACCGGCTGGAACGAATGGGTGGCAGGCAGACAGGCACCGGGATACGAAGGACGGGACGATCAGGTGATCTTTGTGGATACCTGCGGCGTTGAGTTTTCCAGAGACATTGAGATGACCCGTGGGTATTATTTTGACAATTATTATATGCAGCTGGCTGCCAACATCCAGGCACTGAAGGGTGCTGTACCCGATCTGGTGCAGGATATGCGCAAAACCATCAATATCACAGGTAGGTTTGATCAGTGGGAGGATATTCCTGTCACTTACACCGATCCGTCAGGGGACAATCAGAACCGGGACAGCCTTGGTTACGGATACCGGAAATACACCGACAAAACCGGGCGGAACGATATTGTCAAAGCCAAAGTGACCGCCGACAGTCAGTCCCTGTATTTCTACGTACAGACCACCGCTCCCATTACGTCTTACGACAACGAAAGCGCATGGATGCAGCTGTATCTCAATACTGACGGCAACACCACCGGCTGGTACGGATACGATTACTGCATTTCTGACCGGGTGATCGATGATTTCACCCTGCAGGCAGTCCGTTTTACCGGGGAAAACCGTACCGATTCAGAAGACGCCGGCACGGTTTCCATGCGGGTTTCCGACTGTGAAATGATGGTGGAGGTACCGCTTGCCATGCTGGGGATCACCGATTACAAAAACATCACTCTGCAGTTCAAATGGGCGGACAGTACAAAAATCATCGATGAGATGGAAGATTTTTACTGTGAGGGAGACGCTGCGCCCATCGGACGGATGAACTGGGTGTACCGGAACTGCAAATAACGCCGCTTCGCCGCATTCCATCTGTTTCCCATACGGTTTCGGACTATACCGGCAGACAAAAAACCTCTCTTCCCACGGTGCATTTCCCGCATCGGAAGAGAGGTTTATCTTTTTATGTCTTTAATCGGAGATTTCGTCGCCTACGATCCAGTGTCCCAACTTGACAAGTGCCCGGGAAACATCATCCCATGCAGGCTGAGGCAGCTTTCTTGTGGGTGCGGTTTCGTAGGTGAAAGAGCCTTCGTAACCGATATCCCGCAGGGCTTTCCCGAATGCAGGCCAGTCGATGACGCCGGTTCTGGAGCAGGGCAGCAGATGCTCGTCCCCGCGACCTCCGTTGTCGTGAACATGAAGAACCTTGATCCAGTCCTTCAGCAGGTATACGGCTTCGCTGGGCTGACGCTTGTCGTACACGGACACGTGCCCGGTGTCCAGACATACCTTCATGAACGGGTCGTTGATTTCCGTTACAAACTGCAGGATCTGCTCGGGAGAACCGATGCTGAACTGGGGCATGGGCATATTTTCCAGAGCGATGATGACATTTTCTTCCCTTGCCGTTACCAGCAGTTCCCGGTAGTAATCCAGATTGATCTGCCATGTAGCGGCTTCGTTGCCCGTACCGATATCGTTGATGTAGAAGGGCATGATGGGATGTACCACCATATACTTACAGCCAAGCAGTGCGGTATAATGGAGGCAGCGCTTCATCTTTTCCATCCGTTCCGCCCGTTCTTCTTCCGTTCCGTCCTGGGGAGGCCAGCGCCAGGGACCATGTACCTGAGTGATCTCGATGCCGGCTTCCTCTGCGTACCGGCGATTTGCCAGAAGCATAGCTTCCGCTTCCGCATCGGACAGGTTGTACGGTTCGGCTTCCGTAACGGACATACCGAAGTCTACGCTGTCGTACCCGTGGGCTTTTGCGATTTTATACCGTTCTTCCAGAGGACGGTTGCAGTATGCGGATATTCCAATTCCGATTTTCATCGTGTATTCTCCTTTTCAGTCTCTGTGTTTCCGTCGTACCCGCAGTCTGCGGGATTTATCCTTACCATTATTATAGTATTTTCTTTTCTGTTGTCAAGACCTGCCGAAAAGTTTTGGCTGTTATTTTTCTGCCGAAAATCCCGCAGCTGTGTCCGCAGGTTCTTGTAAAACGGACAGATTTATGATATAGTATACTTGTACGAATCCCGGATACGGCGGAATGTTCTGCTTAAAAAATGCACTCAGAAAGGAATGGATGTTATGTCTTATCAGGAAATCAAACACGACAAGTACAGCGTCATTTTTGAAGAACCCGAGGTGTATGTGGACAACAAAGCCCGGAAGCGCAGCGGTCACATGACCCACGCCATGGTACAGTTTGCGCCGGATACCTACATCAACTTCAACGCCAACTGCTCCCCCACACGGTGCGGCGGTCATTCCGTATACGGCTGGGTGGAATACCGTTTTTCCCATGACGCCGGAAAAACCTATACGGAGCCCCGGATCTTCCCCTATTCCTGGGAAAGTTTCCTGAACGGAGAATGGACGATCTCCGTGGAAAAAGCGGTGGCCTGCGATGACGGCACCATTGTAGCACTCTGCCTTCGGAATACCATGCTGGATCCGGTGTGCTGTGAACCCTGGCTGACGCCCATGTGTGTGCGCAGTCTCGATGGCGGTCAGACCTGGACAGAACCCTACGAATGCATCCCCCACAACGGCAGAATTTACGATGCCGTGTACAAGGACGGCGTGATCTATGCCATGATCTTCTGCAACGAACACTTCCTCGGCAATAAACCGGAACACGTATACCGGATCTATACCAGTTCCGACAACGGGCAGAGCTTTACAGAAGCCTCCGTGATCCCCTATCCGGATACCACCCGCCGCGGCTACTGCTGTATGCAGTTTGATACTGCCGGAAGACTGCACGCATACACCTACAACGAAGCTTCCGAGAGAGAAATGGATCACGCCTACAGCGATGACAACGGCAAAACCTGGACCGTAACCGAACCCTGTTATGTGGAAAAAGGCATCCGCAATCCCCAGATGGCGTATATTGACGGGGTATATATCCTCCACGGCAGGGGGGAAAACGGACGGGATTTCGTGTTCTATTCCTCAGAGGACGCTGTACACTGGGATGAAGGGGTATATCTGGGGAGAAACCCCGGCGGCTGCTATTATTCCAACACTATCCATCTGACGGATGAAAAAGGCAATTTCCTGCTGGTGCAGTATTCCGACCTGTACGATGGCTGGGCGAGAGTGAACAATATGCATCTGCGTCTGCGAATCGTCCGGTAAAACTGCAGCGTGTGCGGATTCCGGGGGATCTTTCGGCTTTCTCCGGAATCTGCACCCAAAAACAAAAAAGACCTGCGGCAAACACACATCTCTGCAGGATATATTCAGATCAAATAAGAGTGACCCCTGACTGCCTTCTTTCTTCACAGACTGCAATCAGGGGTCACCGGTGATTCTTGATATCTAACATCTTTTGTTATCCTCGCTTTCTGCTGACTGTCTGCTGCACCGGCTGCAGGAGACGCTTTTCGATTCACCGGACTTTTCCGGTCTGCAGGGCTTTTATTTTATCTGCCCTGTGGGAAAGTCCTGTACGTTAGTTGTACATCGGCGTTTCCTCTCTTTCTTTTGTGACTATAGTATAGCACAGTTTTCCGGAAATTGCAATCGACAAACTGTAACAATTTCACAGGAATTTCTTGTGCATACAGCAGAAAATCATATTTTGTTCACAAACACCTTTACAAAAGCCCCTCTTTTATGGTATACTGATATTGTTGTGGGTCTTCCGCTCCTGTCTCCCTGTTCCGGGAGATTTTCTTTTTTCCGGTACAAAAAAACGGCTCCGCTCCGTTTGTGGGGGGGCAGAACCGTTTTCAGTCACTTATTTGAGAAATCAGAACACAGACATAATCAGCACAGCAATGATGATCAGAGGCAGAACGTACTTCATATATACCTTCATCCAGCCGGGCACCTTCAGCCCCTTACCGGCGTTGACTTCGTCCAGGTAATTGTCCCAACCCCAGCCGTAACGGGTGGTGGTGAAGAGAACATATACCAGACAGCCCACAGGCAGCAGCACGTTGGATACGGCGTAGTCTTCCAGATCCATGAGAGCCTTACCGCCGATGCTGATGGAGCTCAGGACATTGTTGCCCAGCAGAGCAGGCAGACACAGAACCAGCAGCAGTGCGATGTTGATATAGGAAATCGCCTTACGGTTCAGCTTGGTCAGTTCCAGCCAGAAGGAAACGATGTTTTCAAACACGGCAATAACGGTGGAAACCGCTGCAAAGATCATGAACAGGAAGAACAGGATCCCGATAATGCGGCCGCCGGGCATATTGTTGAAAATGCTGGACAGAGTGGTGAACAGGAAGCCTGCGCCCACGCTGCCTGCGTCTGCGGTCAC